>DRQI01000438.1 GCA_011330545.1 Flavobacteriia bacterium | reverse complement strand
CGATATTTTACCCAAAATGGCCGTGTTGGTAACAATCGGTTTCGTAATGACCTTGATTTCTGTCCGCTTGTTTAAAAAGAATATCTTAAAAATGGTGTAGTAGGGGTGAGTTGTATTTGTGGTTCTGAGTTTTGGGTTTCGGGTTCAAGGTTTCGGGTTTAAGGTTTTGGGTTCAAAGATTCGAGTTCAAAGTTTCGGGTTCGAGGATTTATGTTTTGAGTTTTGAGATTTGTTTTCTGCGTTTATCTGCTTAATCTGCGTTACCTGTGTTCTATTTTCGAGTTCAAAGTTTCGGGTTTAAGGTTTTGGGTTCAAGGTTTCGAGTTCAAGGTTTTGGGTTCGAGATTTTGTATTTTGAGTTTTGTATTTCACCGATTGTTCATTGAAATAATCCTTTGTTCTTTTTTAATTGTGCAGTGGTGTTATGCCTTTATTGGGGCAACAATTTAGTTAATTATCATTATTGATAAAGACGAGGTTTTCTCCTCGATGAGAATATGAAAAATTGTATTGGCTGATAACTTTAAAAAAACTTTGCGAGGCCCCTTTTTTCATATTATCGTGAAGTTCAATAATAATACATCGTGTTTTGGCAATCCAATCGTGAAAATTGCTGTCAAACAGTTCTTTTTCGGCACCTTCGATATCAATTTTAAGGATGTCTATACATGGCAGGTTATTTTCTTTTATAATTTCTTCAATGGTAATGGTTTTAACCGATCCTTTTATATTTTTATGTTGCGAATGGCTTTTGGGATGGGTCATAAACCCCCATTCTCCATAACCGTCATCAACGATATGTAGGTATTGGTCAGATTCATTTGAAATAGCCCTTTTTAAAGGATAGACATTTTTGTAAGGTGCAGTATTCTTTTTCAATAAGTTGAAATTGGCACTTTCGGGCTCTACGGCAATAATTTTTGCCGCAGGGTATTTGTTGGCAAAATAAATAGATGCCAACCCGATGTTGGCTCCGGCATCAATAATTGTTTGGGGTGAAAAATCTAACCTGATATCATATTCGAGCGCATTAAAAATTTGATGAAACGTATTGATGTCACTGGTATCATTTCTTAGGCAGATAGGGTGGGATACATTCGGAATGGAAATTTTTTTCGTATTTCCCCATTTTAATTTGGTAGAAATAATAATACCATCCACTCCGTATTTTTTAATATACTTAAGTGTTTTTTTCATAGCCGGATAGTTGCATTTCAACCTAAACAGCTTTTCTACAAAGGTTGAAACGAGTTAGTTTTTGTTTCCAAATTACTCATAAATAGACAGATATGAATTTCATTTGGGAGTGAAAGATACTAAATTTGAATAACTATCCTAAAAAAACGGTATTTTTAGCTATTTCACGGTATAACTTTTCAGGAGTTTCCGTAAAGGCACCGTCTACTTTTTTTTGGAGTAACGGCATGAGTTGCTGCACCGAATTTATGGTTATCACTTCTTTATCGGTTTGATTCTTATTGCCTTCTTGTAACCAAGCCCATATCTTTTTATTTCTTTTTTTACAGTGCTTGATGACTCTTTTGGTTAATAAGGTAAGGTTGCCATATTTAACGGGGACTAGTAGAATATCTGACCGTATCGGAAAAAAAGTATCCAAATAGAGAAAACTACTAAACACCATCTTTTTTAGTTCTCGGGTAGCTGCACCGTATTGCCATTGGGGTTTTGCCTCTTTGAACG
Source organism: Flavobacteriia bacterium (assembly GCA_011330545.1). Classification (GTDB taxonomy): domain Bacteria; phylum Bacteroidota; class Bacteroidia; order Flavobacteriales; family Flavobacteriaceae; genus Aureibaculum. The sequence continues at coordinate 1,066 of DRQI01000438.1, read as the reverse complement.
CCGCAATAATTGTGTCATACTGGCTGACAATTATGGGCGGATGTGTAAGGTTGCCCCGTTCGATGATTGTAATAATTTTATCAACACTCCTTAGGTTATCGGTATGTACGTCAAGTATTAGTTTGGCTGTTGGAAATAGGCTGCACACTTCTTTTAAAGTGGGTATTTTCAAAGGGTGATCGCGGTAGGGGAAGGTGTTGTTTACCGCAAAATTATAGGCGGCATTTAGTTGTTCTATTTCTTGCAGGGTTCGTTTATGAACTGCATTTTTTACGCCGGTTATTCGTTCTGTATGGGTATCGTGAAATAAGATTATTTCTCCGTCTTTTGTAATTTGTAAATCCATTTCAATGTGCCAATCAGCATTTATTTGTAAGCAATGCCTGATGGCTTCAATGGTATTTTCGGGATTTTCGCCCCTACCGCAACCATAACAAAGTATTTCCATAATATATTTTTAGAATCTTTATAGCTTTCTTGCCAAAAAAATGAGGTGCACCTGTGTATGCGAATTGTTTTTAGGGTACTTTTTTTGAATCAGTTCGAGCAATTGAAACCCCCTTTTTTTGAGTTCTTTTTTAAAATAATTAGCTTTATAGTAATAGGTAAAAATACTATCTCCGGTACTACCGGTTTCATAGCCTGATTTGGTATAGTTGCCTTCAATAACACTAAAATAGAGGATTCCGTTATTATTAAGTAGGCTAAAACTATCTTTTAGCAGCTTGGCACTGTCTTTTTTTGACAAATAAGGCATACAAAAACCACAGATAATACCATCGTATTTACCGGGTAGGGTATGTAATTTTCTACAATCCATAACTTCAAATTCGGCGGTAGGGATATTCTTTTTTGCCAATGCAATCATGTTTGGGGCTGTGTCAATGGCTTTTATGTTGAAACGGGAATTTTTTGATAGGAGATACTTGGTAATATTTCCGGAGCCACAACCAATTTCTAAAATAGCTGCATTTTTTTTTGAGAGGTGATTACAGAAAATATCATAGGTGTCATCATACAAGTCGAGTTCCATAAACGTATCTTGGTAAACGGAAGCAATCTTATT
>DRQI01000437.1 GCA_011330545.1 Flavobacteriia bacterium | reverse complement strand
TCCCCTTCATAATTGCATTGTAAACGTTCGTCGGCCCGATTCGAAAAATCGAGGTCTTCGGCAGAGATATTGAGTTCGGTACCTGCCATTTTTAAGCGTATCTGATGTGTTGTTTTACTGGAAAAAATAGAAACACGCCGAACAGAATTTAAAAATGAACTCCTGTCTAATGTCAACTTATTAGGATTTTCTTTAGGTATAACAGCTTCATAATTAGGATATTTACCATCAATCAACCGGCAAATCAGCACACTGTTTCCAAAAGTAAATTTGGCATTTGATTCATTGTATTCAATAAGCACATCACTGTCAGAACCCGAAAGGATATTTTTCAATAAATTCAGCGGTTTTTTGGGCATGATAAATTCGGCTACTTCACTGGCGGCAACATCTGTTCTGGTATATTTTACCAATTTGTGGGCATCGGTAGCCACAAATGTCAAATTTTCAGGCGAAAACTGAAAGAATACCCCACTCATTACGGGCCGTAAATCGTCATTGCCAGAGGCAAATATCGTTTTAGAAATAGCCGTGGCCAAAATATCACTCGAAATAGTTGTGGCACTGGGCGATTCTAATTCAACAGCTTTTGGAAATTCTTCGCCACCGGCATACGCCAATGCATATTTACCACTATCCGAACTTATTTCTATGGTATTATTATCTTCAACCACAAAAGTTAACGGTTGTTCAGGAAACGTTTTTAAGGTATCTAATAACAAACGGGCATTGACAGCAATACTGCCATCAGCATCAGCCTCTACATCTACCGTAGTACTCATAGTGGTCTCAAGGTCTGAAGCCGAGATTTTTAGTTGTTTTTCTGACAATTCAAATAGAAAATTATCTAAAATGGGCAATGTATTATTATTGTTAATAATACCACCTAAAATTTGAAGTTGTTTTAATAATTGCGTACTAGAAATTATGAATTTCATCTGTTAATTTTTATTGTTTTTTCAACGGCCATAGATCCCTGAAAACTTAGGATTGATGACTAATAATAATTACGCTTTAAATATAACAATTATTAGCAGTAACAGTTGTATATAAATTTAATTTAAAAATCGAGATACAAATATATCACAATAAATATGAGCGGCAAAAATTTAATTATCCAGTTTTATTCACAATCCGAACTAAAATGTTAAGGTTTTCTTAATTACTATTAATTACTCATATTATTGTCTAGATTTGTGTGCTACTCTGTTAAATTTACTCTATGAAGCGATTGTTACTTTTTTTATTGTTATTGTCATACAGCCTCTGCCTAACAGCACAAAAACCTAAAAAGCCAAGTACTTCAGAAATATACGAATCTATTAAAAAGTTAAACTTTTTAGGTTCTGTTTTATACCTCGCTGCACATCCCGATGATGAAAATACACGGTTGATTGCCTATTTTTCAAATAAAGTAAAGGCCAGAACCGCCTATTTGGCAATTACCAGAGGCGACGGCGGACAAAATTTAATAGGCCCTGAATTACGCGAATTATTAGGCGTTATCAGAACACAAGAGTTATTGGCGGCTAGGCGTATTGACGGAGGAGAACAGTTTTTTACAAGAGCCAATGATTTTGGATATTCTAAACATCCCGATGAAACGCTACAGCTGTGGAATAAAAACGAGGTACTCAAAGACGTAGTAACCATTATTAGAAAGTTTCAACCCGATGTGATTATCAACCGTTTCAATGTTGAGTCGGCCGGTAAAACACACGGACACCATACTTCATCGGCTATATTGAGCACCGAGGCTTTTGATTTGGCGGGCAAAGCCGATTTTAAAAGCCACGGTTTATATAAACCTTGGCAACCAACGCGCCTGTTTTTTAATACAACTTGGTGGTTTTATGGCAGCAAAGAAAAGTTTGACAAAGCCGATAAATCAAAAATGTTATATGTTGATACCGGAGTGTATTATCCGTCAAGCGGATTGTCTAACAGCGAAATGGCATCGTTGAGTAGGAGCCAACACCGCTCTCAAGGCTTTGGAAGTACCGGTACCAGAGGGACACAAAAAGAATACGTTGAATTGCTAAAAGGAACCTTCCCGAAAAATGGCAATATTTTTGGAGGGATTAATACAACGTGGACAAGGGTACAAGGCGGTGAAGCCATCGGTAAAATTTTAAAAGGCGTTGAGCAACATTTTGATTTTAAAAATCCTGCGGCGAGCATTCCCGAATTATTGAAAGCATATACTTTAATCAATACCTTGCAAGATGCGCATTGGAAAAACCTAAAGCTCAAACAAATTAAATCAATTATTGCCGCTTGTGCAGGCTTGTATTTAGAGGCCGTAGCCGATACACCCGGTTCTTATCCCGGCGAAAAAATTTCATTTGCCATTGAAACTATCAACAGGAGCGAGGTGGCCATGAAATTAAAAAGTGTACAGATTACACCATTGGAAATTTCAGAGGAACTCAATCAAAAATTAGAAAATAATAAAAGAAAAAACTTCACATTTAAAGGCATCATCCCTAAAAATAGTAAGTATACCAATCCGTATTGGTTAAATAAAGACGGTAGCTTAGGAATGTATCAGGTTTCTGATTTGCATCTGATTGGAAACCCTGAAACACCCAGGGCTGTCGAAGTAGTTTTTAACGTAGAGATAGCCGGCGTGTCAGTTGATTTTCAAAAAGATGTAGTGTATAAATTTAATAGCCCGGTAAAAGGAGAAGTCTACCAGCCTTTTGAAATCATTCCTGAGGTGACAGCACATATTTCCGATAAGGTATTTATTTTTGCCGATGCCAATGCCAAAGAAATTCCTGTAACCATCACTGCCCATAAAGATAATTTTACCGGAACCGTTTCGCTTTTATATCCTAAGGGTTGGAATTGCAGTCCTAAAGAGATTGCTGTTTCCATACCACAAAAAGGAGCAGAGCAAACCGTTATTTTTAAAGTAATACCGCCCAATTATCAAGCCGAAGGTACCCTAAGCGTAAAAGTATCTAACGGCTATGCTACCTTTACCAAAGAGCTGGTAACGATTGACTACGACCATATTCCGAAACAAACAGTTTTATTGCCGGCAAAGGCTAAAATTGTTCGATTAGATATTCAAAAGAAAGGGCAAGTGATTGGATATATTCAGGGTGCCGGCGATGGAATCCCTACCAGTTTGCGGCAAATTGGATATACGGTAATTGAGTTGGATGACAAAGCTATTACTGCTGAAAATTTAAAGAATTTTGATGCCGTTATTTTAGGGATAAGAGCATACAATGTAAGCGAAAGGGCAAAATTTTATCAAAAAGAACTCTTTCATTATATAGAGAATGGCGGCACGTTAATCACACAGTATAATACCAGTTTTAGAACGAAAGTAGACAGTGTGGCTCCGTACCATTTAAGATTGTCAAGAGATAGGGTAGTAGATGAAAATGCAAAAGTAACCCTGTTAAATAGCCGGCAT
>DRQI01000436.1 GCA_011330545.1 Flavobacteriia bacterium | reverse complement strand
CTGCCTTTTGATGTTTTTCCGCCTTCGGGAATTTCATATACGCGCATCCAAAATACTTTTCCTTTTTTTGTAAAATAGAGCATGTATTGATGGTTGGTGGCTACAAATAAATGTTCTAAGAAATCTTCATTTCTGGTAGCTACTCCCCTTTGGCCGCGGCCTCCCCTATTTTGTACTTTATATTCATCTAAATTAGTACGTTTTATATATCCGGCATGTGAAATGGTAACCACCACTTTAGAATTCGGAATCATATCTTCAATACTCAAATCGCCACCGGCATATTCAATTACTGACCGGCGCTCGTCTCCATATTTTTCTCTTATCTCTATTAATTCTTCTTTAATGATACTCATCCTGCGAGATTCGTCAGCCAATATATCTTTTAAGTCTTCTATCAGCTTCATGATATCTTCATATTCAGAACGTAGTTTATCTTGCTCTAAACCGGTTAACTGCCTCAGTCTCATTTCAACAATCGCTTTAGATTGAATTTCTGACAATTCAAAGCGTTTTATCAAATTTTCACGGGCTTCCTCAGCATTTTTAGAAGCTCTTATTATCTTAATAACTTCATCAATATTATCTGATGCAATGATTAATCCTTCTAAAATATGTGCCCGGGCTTCGGCTTTCTTTAACTCAAATTTAGTTCTTCTAACTACTACTTCATGCCTGTGGTCAACAAAATGTCCGATGAGCTGTTTTAAATTCAATAACTCAGGCCTGCCATTGACCAAAGCGATATTGTTGACGCTAAATGAGGTTTGTAAAGCAGTGTATTTATAAAGTTTATTGAGTACGATATTTGGAATAGCATCTCTTTTTAATACATACACCAACCTACGGCCTTTTCTACTGGTTTCGTCTCTAACCGTTGCGATTCCTTCAATTTTTTTATCATTGACCAAATCGGCTGTTTTTTTCATCAACTCAGCTCCATTTACTTGATAAGGCAATTCTGTAACTACAATACATTCCCTGCCATTAACTTCTTCAAAAACGGTCTTTGCACGCATTACAATACGTCCCCTACCGGTATGAAAAGCATCTTTTACGCCATCGTAACCATAAATAATTCCTCCTGTTGGAAAATCAGGGGCTTTGATGTGTTGCATCAACTCATCTATTTCAATCTCGTTATTATCGATATAAGCAACAGTACCGTTAATTACTTCTGTAAGGTTATGTGGTGCCATATTCGTGGCCATCCCCACGGCAATACCCGAGGCGCCATTTACCAATAAACTCGGAATTCGGGTTGGCAACACCGTAGGTTCTTTTAATGTATCATCAAAATTTAAACGATGGTCTACTGTGTCTTTATCAATATCAGACAACATTTCTTCTGATATTTTACGCATTCTTACTTCTGTATAACGCATTGCTGCGGGGCTATCACCGTCAGGAGAACCAAAGTTCCCTTGTCCGTCAACAATTTCATAACGCATACTCCATGATTGTGCCATACGTACCATTGCATCATATACAGAGGTATCTCCATGCGGGTGGTACTTACCTAAAACTTCACCTACTACCCTAGCTGACTTTTTATGCGCTCCTGTAGCTTTAATTCCTAATTCATGCATTCCGAAAAGTACCCTTCTATGTACGGGTTTTAAACCGTCGCGTACATCTGGTAATGCTCTAGATACAATCACAGACATTGAATAATCAATGTAAGATGACTTCATCTCATCTTCAATATTTACGGGAATTAATTTTTCACCTTCTGCCATATACTTCTTTAATTTTTATTGGTTTTTTAATAAGCTGGCAATATACAACAATTCTGTTTTTTTTCAGTTATATAAAAGTGGATTTATTATTATTATTTATTAACAATAAAGGGTGGTAAATAGGCTGGTTTTCACTATTTTAGCTTGTTATTAAAACTTAGGTATAACTTTTGTAAGACTATATTAAAAAAATCTACTAATTTTACACTATAAATCAATTGTATGGACGATAATTTTTCACCAAAAGTTAAAGACGTAATTGCTTACAGTAAAGAGGAAGCATTGCGATTAGGGCATGATTTCATTGGTACCGAGCATTTAATGTTAGGCTTACTTCGCAAGGCTAATGGGGAAGCTATTGATGTGTTAAATGCACTGGATGTTGATTTGGAAATGCTTCGTAAGAAAATTGAAGGATTGAGCCCTGCAAATATAAATACCTATTCGGGAAACGATAAAAAGAGCTTACATCTGACCAAACAAGCTGAAAAGGCCTTGAAAACTACCTTTTTAGAAGCTAAATTATTTAAAAGTAAAGCGGTGAGTACGGCACATTTATTATTGTGTGTATTGCGCAATGAAAATGACCCCACTACAAAATTGCTCAATAAATTTGATATTGACTATGATGAAGTAAAATCTATCTTTAGTCAATTATTTACAGATGAAGACGGAGTAGAAGGCCCCAAAGCTGAAAGTACCAGAGATGATGATTTCGACGAACCGAAGCAAAATCCGTTTGAAGGAAGTGCTAAATCGTCAAAGTCTAGCTCAAAGTCTAAAACACCCGTTTTAGACAACTTCGGAAGAGACTTAACACAATTGGCCGAAGAAGGCAAGTTAGACCCCGTAGTGGGCCGTAAAAAAGAAATAGAACGTATTTCACAGATATTGAGCCGCCGCAAAAAGAACAATCCTATTTTAATCGGCGAGCCCGGTGTAGGTAAATCGGCCATTGCCGAAGGCTTGGCATTGCGAATTATTCAGCGAAAAGTTTCACGTATTTTATTTAACAAACGCATTGTTTCATTAGACTTGGCAAGTTTGGTTGCCGGTACAAAATACCGCGGGCAATTTGAAGAGCGCATGAAAGCCCTGATGAATGAATTGGAAAAAAATGATGACATTATCCTTTTTATCGATGAGATTCATACCATCGTAGGTGCCGGTGGCGCTACGGGTTCATTAGATGCTTCTAATATGTTTAAGCCGGCATTGGCACGAGGCGAAATACAATGTATCGGGGCTACTACCTTAGATGAATTCCGTCAAAATATAGAAAAAGACGGGGCGTTAGAACGCCGCTTTCAAAAAGTAATGGTAGAGCCTACTTCGGTAGAAGAAACCATACAAATATTACAAAATATAAAAGACAAATACGAAGAACATCACAATGTAATTTATACCGATGATGCTATCGAAGCCTGTGTAAAATTGACCAACAGGTATATGACAGACCGGTTTTTACCCGACAAAGCCATTGACGCACTAGACGAAGCAGGGTCAAGAATTCATATTATGAACATCGTCGTACCCAAACAAGTAGTTGAACTAGAAAAACAACTTGAAGAGGTTAGAGAACTGAAAAACAGTGTAGTGAAGAGCCAAAAATATGAAGAAGCGGCACGCTTGCGCGATGATGAAAAACGCATAGAAAAAGAATTGGTAGCTGCACAACAGGCTTGGGAAGACCAATCGAAATTACATAAAGAAACCGTTACCGAAGATAATGTTGCCGAAGTAGTTTCTATGATGACCGGTATTCCGGTCAATAGAATTGCCGAAGCAGAAAGTGCCCGTTTGGCCGATTTACCCAATTTAATCAAAGGAAAAGTAATAGGGCAAGATGAAGCGGTTAGCAAAGTTGTAAAAGCGATACAACGTAACCGTGTTGGATTAAAAGACCCAAATAAACCCATCGGTTCTTTTATCTTTTTAGGGCAAACCGGAGTGGGCAAAACGCAATTGGCAAAAGTCTTGGCTACCGAATTATTTGACTCGCCCGATGCCTTGGTACGCATTGACATGAGTGAATATATGGAAAAATTTGCCATATCGCGGCTTATCGGTGCGCCTCCGGGATATGTAGGGTATGAAGAAGGTGGGCAATTGACAGAAAAAATACGCCGTAAACCTTACGCCGTTGTTTTATTAGATGAAATTGAAAAAGCACACCCCGATGTATTTAATATGCTTCTGCAAATTTTAGACGACGGATACATTACCGATAGTTTAGGGCGAAAAATAGACTTCAGGCATACCATTATTATTATGACTTCTAATATTGGCTCGCGCCAGTTGAAAGATTTTGGTGCCGGTGTAGGTTTTGGTACCGCCGCCAGAAAACAACAAGCAGATGCACATGCTAAAAGTGTCATTGAAAATGCCTTGAAAAAAAGTTTTGCGCCTGAATTTTTAAATAGAATTGATGATGTTATTGTCTTCAATGCATTGGAAAAAGAAGATATTCATGCCATTATTGATATTGAGTTAGAAAAATTATTAAAACGAATTGACGGCTTAGGCTACACGTTAACATTGAGCGAAAAAGCCAAAGATTATATTGCCGACAAAGGTTTTGACAGGCAATATGGGGCACGGCCGTTAAAACGGGCCATTCAAAAATATATAGAAGATGCTTTGGCTGAAAAGATTGTCAATTCTAAACTCAAGGAAAACGACAGTATTTTTATGGATTTTGATGAGAAAAAAGATGAGTTGACCATCAAAATTAAAAAGGCCAAAAAATCTGTTGAAGAAAAAGAAGATTAATTCTGCACCCTCCTGTTTGGAGGGTTTTTTCTTTTAAATTGAATAAAGTGAAGAAAATAATACTTATAATTTTCCTTCTCTTTAGCTGTTTGCTATACAGCCAAGATAAAATTATTGGAGTATGGCTTGGCGAAGCTGCCATTGATCATAGAGAAGAAAATCCATTTTTTTACAATCTTCTAACCGTATTAAACATTTCAGAAAATAATATGGCAACCGTCAGTAATAGGCAAAACCTTACTTATTTTACATGGAGTGCAGTAAAGGATTATTATCAATTTAAACACGACTCGCTTCAAACCCCATTAAAAGCAAAAATAATCAACCATAAGTTAATTGTTACCCCAAATGATTCTTCTGATTTCATTTTTATAAAAATTAAAAAAACTTTTAAGGATAAAGATTATAAAAAGAAAACCTTGGCTAATACTATTTGGAGTACTAAAGAAAGTGATTCAATACATAAAACATACCGTTTTTTAGATTCTTCAAAAGTTTTAATAAAAACAAATTTTGATGATTTTCATATCATTGATTTTGGTGAATGGAGCTATTTTGAAGAATACGGCTTGGCTTTTTTGAAGATTATCAATCATTCGAACATGCAAGAATACATCCTTAAATTCGACTCCATTGGCAATAATGCCTATTCGGGTTTTACCTTCTTTAATCAAGGAGGAGCATATCCTGTTAAACACAACCTGACCCTTATAAAAAAGGAGTTTCCAAGTTCAAAAAAAATTGATTCTATCAAGCAACGTATCATCGGTAATTGGATTTCCACTAATGATTTTAGAAAATCAGAAAATTTTGATTTTATTTTATTTGATAAGGATATAGAGTATCCTAAAATACGTATTGAATTTCAATCAAATTCATTTAAAATGATATATACCGGTAAACATACGTTATTTGAAAACAATTTAACAAAACAATTTACCGGTACTTGGAGAATATCAAAAACCGGCGATTTTATCGAACTTAATACACTAAAAGAATACTCGGATAAATTTGGCAATATAGAAATAAAAGATTCTAAATTTCAAGAAATTATTCCGTTTAAATTTTTAAT
>DRQI01000435.1 GCA_011330545.1 Flavobacteriia bacterium | reverse complement strand
TCAATCAATTGCCCTTTGTTACTTCTAACATAATCGGAGCAACTAAAATGAGTCAGTTAAAAGAAAATATTGATAGTATTAACATTGACCTGTCTCAAGAAATTATTGATGAAATCAATGCGGTGCATGCCTTGATACCGAATCCGGCAGCCTGATTGATTACAGTGGGCAGTTGAAAGTCTACAGTGGGCGGCAAAAGCTTTTAATATCCCAACTTTTTTCGAACCCTGCCTAAGACTTGTTGTGCTACAACCCTCGCCTTTTTGGCACCAATAGCCAAGGCCTCGTCAATTTCATGCAAGTTGTTCATATAGTGATTGTACAAGGCGCGCTCATTGGCAAATTTGGCAATGAGTAATTCAAAAAATGCCTGTTTGGCATGGCCGTACCCATAATTTCCACCCAAATAATTAGCTCTCATTTCGGCAATTTGCATTTCATCAGCCATCAATTTATACAAGGCGAATAAATTACAGGTATCCGGATTTTTAGGCGCTTCTAAAGGAGTGCTATCGGTTTTTATTTTCATAATTTGCTTCCGCAATTTTTTATCATCTAAAAATAAATTGATATCATTATTACGTGATTTGCTCATTTTTTCACCATCGGTTCCCGGTACTAACATCGTATGTTCTTGTACTTTTGTTGCCGGCGGAACGAGAATTTTTCCCACTTGATGGTTTATTCTATTCGCCACATCGCGTGTCATTTCCAAATGTTGTGCTTGGTCTTTTCCTACCGGAACGATATCAGCATCATACAATAAAATATCAGCAGCCATCAACATCGGATAGGTAAACAAACCGGCATTTACATCTTCTAACCTATCGGCTTTATCTTTAAAACTATGTGCCAATGTCAACCGTTGATAAGGATAAAAACAACTCAAATACCAAGTAAGTTCGGTAACCTCAGGAATATCACTCTGACGGTAAAAAACCGTTTTCGAAATGTCTAAGCCAAATGCCAACCATGTTGCTGCCGTACTATAGGTATTTTGTTTGATAAGCCCTCCATCTTTTATTTGAGTAAGCGTGTGCATATTGGCAATAAACAAAAACGATTCATTACCGGGATCATTGGCCATTTTGATTGCCGGAATAATGGCTCCTAGCAGATTTCCCAAATGCGGAGTTCCGGTACTTTGTACACCCGTGAGTATTCTTGACATTTATTTATTTTTAAGGCTCAAAAATACAAAATCAGAAGTGATAAATAATAAAAAACGAGTGTCAAATTCTAAGCGCTAATTTTTCAATTTGACATTCGAAATCTGTTCATTGTTTTTTGAAATTTGTATTTTGTATTTTTACTCCCTATGAATTTCTTCAAAAATAGCTTCCGCTTCTTTTGGCGGATATGGTTTTACAGCTGGGTATTTTTTTCTATTTTGGTAGTATTGCCGGTGTTGTTTATCATTATTTCCAATGAAAAATATTACAAAACATTCTACAAAATTGCCAGAGTTTGGGGAAAAACTATCTTATTTGTAATGGGGTTTACGCCCGAAATTACTGCCGAAGAAGAAATCGAACCCGATAAAAGTTATATGTTTATTGCCAACCATGCTTCACTGGTTGATATAATGTTAATGTTGGTTGCTGCCAAAAACCCTGCCGTTTTTGTAGGCAAAAAAGAACTGGTAAAATTACCCGTTTTCGGATATGTATTTAGAAAAACAAGTATTTGGGTTGACAGAAGCAGCCTCAAAAGCAGGAAAGAAGTATATGAAAGGGCGCAACATAAATTAAATCGGGGCCTGAGTATTATTATTTTTCCTGAAGGCCTCGTACCCGAAGAGAATATCATTTTAAGCGAATTTAAAAATGGGGCATTTAGGCTGGCTATTGAACATCAAATTCCGATTGTACCCATGACCTTCTTAGATGTTAAAAAACGATTTCCATGGCCTTTTTTTAGCGGATGGCCCGGAAAACTTAGAGTAAAAATTCATACCTTTATACAAACAAAGGGGCTTACATTAAATGACCTTGAAAGCATCAAAAAACAAGCTTATGATATCATTTACAATGAACTGGTAAATGATATGAAAAATCAAGATATAGATGTGTTAAAAAAATAGAACCTCATTTCGTATTTTAATGAAAAATAAACACAACACTTATTACGAACCCACCGAAGAAAAATTAAATATAATAACACATGCATTCGGATTGTTACTAAGTATTATTGCATTGGTTTTACTGGTGGTACATGCCAGTTATAACGGTACGGCGCGGCATATTGTCAGCTTTGTTATTTTTGGAGCCAGTTTAATTGTACTGTACGCTGCATCAACATTTTATCACTATTCTAAACATCCCGATATCCGCCGAAAACTAAATATTTTTGACCATGCCTCTATCTATGTATTGATTGCGGGTACCTATACGCCTTTTACCCTTGTAACATTAAAAGGCCCTTTGGGTTGGACTATCTTCGGAATTACTTGGGGTATCGCCTTGGCAGGTATTTTTTTGAAGTTGTTTTATACGGGTAAATATGATAAAATTTCAACCATTGCCTATGTCGCCATGGGGTGGATTATCATTTTTGCCATCAAACCTCTGATACAAAACTTACCATTGACGGGGTTGTATTGGCTATTAGCCGGAGGTATTAGTTATACGGTAGGTGCCATTTTATACAGTATCAAAAAGATAAAATATAACCATGCCATCTTTCATGTGTTTGTACTGTTTGGCAGTTTTTCGCATTTTATGGCAATCTATTTTTATGTGTTGAAGCATTAATAACATCTTTACTATTTTTCTTTAATTTAAGGTAAAGTAAATTGTTTAAGCCATTCCCAATGTACTTCTGCGCCTTTTAATGGATGATTAATTCCGTTTGGATATTGATGTTCTAAATTTTCTATCAAAGCAAATAGCATATACCTTTCTGTAGTAATTATTAACGGATTATATCTTGCATAGGCTATTCCAGGCTCGTTAGACAGTATATAACTACTGTCTAAATTAAATGAATTTAGATGTGTGTTCATCATTGGGAGTAAACCAGGGCTATTTAATAAACTATCAATTGATGTTAAAGGTACATCTGGTTTATTACCTAAGAATACATCATCTGAATTCCCTGTTTGCCATAAAATAGGTAAATTTCTTTTAGGATTTACTAATGTATCTACTTGAATAGTACCCGAGGCTTCTACCACAGCTGCCAAAATATCGCTCATTTCAACAGCACATCGAAATGCCATCGCTCCGCCGTTTGAAAAGCCAACCAGATATATTCTTTTAGAATCTACATTAAACTTTTGATGTAATTTGTTAATAATTTCTTTTAAAAAATTGATATCATCTTTAGGGATTTCTCCAGATTGATAAGTAAAAGAACCGGGATATACATTCCATTTGGTGGTATTTTTAAGTTGCCCTCTATCAATAATACGATGTTTCCAAGATGAAGGGTAAACGGTAATAATATTCTCTTCTTCACCTACTTCTTTCCAACCAGAAATATGATAAAATTTATTTCCGTTGCCACTAGTACCGTGTAACATAAAAACTACCGGAGTTTTAATATTTTCATCATAATTTGAAGGGACATGAACAAAATATTCTCGTGTATCACCATTTAAATCTATGGTAAAACGGTTTTTACCTATTTTATATGGATTGGTAGCATTTTCTCTATCAAAATCATCATTGTTTTGGCAGGCAAAAAAAATTATAAATGCCAATAGACCTATCGCTATAATTACTAAATTTTTCATTGTTTCTATTTTCAATTCATTACCCATACATCATTTTTATAAGCACCATCATAACCGCCTATCACCCATATTTTATTATCAAAAGTAGCTGAGGTAAGACCATATCTACCAGAAAAAGGGGTTAATGATGTGGCTTCTAGCCAAGTGATACCATCTTCGCTATACCAAGCGTCATTTTTATAATTTGAAGAGCCGTTGTAACCACCAAAAACCCATAATTTGTTATCAAATACTGCTGTAGTATGATGGGCTCTTTCTGAAAAATTTGCATTTGAAGTTGCTTGTGTCCAAGTAACACCATCTTCACTAAACCATACATCATTTTTATAATCTAAACCACCACCATTACCTCCAATTACCCATAGTTTACCATCAAACACGACAGTAGTGTGGTATGCTCTTCCTGAGAATGCAGCATTAGCAGTTGCTTCTATCCAAGTGATACCATCTGGACTATACCATACATCGTTTTTTATGCTTCCATCGTCACCTCCAATTACCCACATTCTATTTTTAAATGTTACTGCTGTATGTCCAAACCTTGGTGAAAATGAAGCTGAAGTTGAAGCTGGCCACCAACCAACACCATCAATACTATACCACACATCGTTTAGCGCACTCCCATTAAGACCTCCAATGACCCACATTTTACTGTCAAAAACTGTGGTAGCATGATAATTTCTTGCTGAAAAAGCTGCTCCTGCTGTTGCTGAGAACCAAGCCACACCATCTGTACTATACCATACATCTCTTCTTTCATTGCCGTCATGACCTCCAATGACCCACATTTTGTTATCATAAACCGTAGATGTGTGAGAATTTCTTGCTGTAAAAGCTGCATTAGAAGTTACCGGCGTGTTGTTAAAATTCAAGTTCCGTGTGGTAAAGCTAAAAATTTCATCACTTTTCGTAGTATTACCTTTACTGTCTTTGGCAGCCACTTGCCAATAATATTTTTTATCTAATGACAAACGATCTTCTAACTTATAGCTTGTTGTTGTCATATTTCCTTTAACCAGTGTTGTTGGGGTAGGAGATTCGTCTAAACGCAGAAAATATTCAACAGCATCACCATCTGGGTCTGTGGCGGTTTCCCATTTTAATGTTGGTTTTACCGCCGCAAAAACGGCATTATTATTTATACTTAATAAATTAAAAGCATTGGGCTTTTGATTTACAGGTGTAGGCACTTCGTTTATTGGCTCATCATCATTATTACAATTAACCATAGTTATGATTAAGCCCATTATTGTTGTTATTTTTAAAAACTTTTTCATTATTTTTTTAATTGAATAATTCTCTTACTGTTTTACTGGCAGGTAGTTACTCTTCTTTGAATTTCTATATATTCATTATATTCTATTGTAGTATCTGTTCCTTGAATAAAAGCATTTCCGTTAGCACCTTTACATATTTCTCTTTCTGGAACAGTAGGGCCTTCTAAGGGGTTGTATGCATCACATGTAACACATTCTTTTACCATATCTTCGGTATCATCATTTGAAGAACATGCAACAAATGAACTTATGGTTAAACTTAGTAGTACGATTTTAATTTTTTTCATCTTTTTATTTATTTTGATTTAACTATTAATTTTTATTGTTTTATTATTTTTAAGGTTGCTCTTTTATTGTCTGCTAATATTTCAGCAAGGTAGAGCCCTGAACTACCTTTGATACTAAAATTAATGATACGTGTAGTTTTGTAATTTGTAGTGGTAATTAACTGTCCGGTAAGGGTGCGTATGGTAAGGGTTATATCATCATACAGTGCCCCTAATTCAATGGTTGATTTTTCTTGAGCTGGGTTTGGAAATACTGTCAGTGATTTTTCAAAAATATTATTAGAAACACTTAAGGTGCTATTGTTTAGTTTTTGGATAAAAACGTCACCACTTCCATTTGAAGTAAGATTCTCAATACCGTTTCCAAAATCAAAATCTACTGTATAGCTAAAGGAGCCTGTAGTGTAAATATTACCCGAAGTATCAAGAGTCAAAAAACTAGTGTACTCTGATCCAGCAGAGCCTATATTATTAGCCCATACAAAATTACCGGAAATATCTAATTTCGAAATAAAAATATCCGTAAATCCAGCTGATGTTATATTATATACTCCGGCACCAGGATCAAAGTCAACTACATCTTCAAAATTTCCAGTAGTATAAATGTTACCCGAAGCATCAATAGCTATTGATCTAGAATTATCATCCCCAACCCCTCCCATTCTTTTTGCCCATATAAAATCACCATTACTATCTAATTTCAATATAAAAACGTCTCTAGCTCCAGCTGAAGTACGATATGATAATTGAGCCCCGGGATTAAAATCAACAGCACCACTAAAACTACCTGTTGTAAAAATATTTCCGGTGGCATCAAGTGCAATTGAAAAAGCTTCATCTGCAGCTAATCCTCCAATTTTTTTTGCCCATATAAAGTTAGCACTAGCATCTAACTTTAAAATAAAAATATCGTTATCTCCTTCGGATGTAAGATTAAATACACCTATTCCGGGATCAAAATCAACAGTTCCTTCAAAAAATCCAGTAGTATAAACATTACCCGCATCATCAAGAGTTATAGAATTAGCTATATCTCTTGATACTCCTCCAAGCCTTATGGCTGCAATAAAGTCACCATTATTATTTAACTTAGATATAAAAATATCTTCAGACCCTGATGATGTTAGATTAAAGGTTCCTCCGCCAGTATGAAAGTTAGCAGTATTAGTAAAACTACCCGTAGTAAAAACATTTCCGGAAGCATCAAGTGCAATTGAGAGTCCAAAGTCTGAAGTTGGCCCCCCTATTCTTTTTGCCCAAACAAAATTACCATCAGTGTCTAATTTAGAAATAAAAATATCATGTACTCCATTTGAAGTAAGGTTATATACTCCAGCACCTGAATCAAAGTCAACTACATCTTCAAAATATCCGGTAGTATAAACATTCCCCAAAGCATCAATAGCTATTGATTTAGAAATATCTTCTCCAACTCCTCCCATTCTTTTTGCCCATATAAAATCACCATTACTATCTAATTTCACTATAAAAATATCCTGTCCACCTTGTGAATTGAGGTTAAATACGTTAGGGCCAGGATCAAAGTCAGCTATGCCGATAAAAAAACCGGTTATATAACTATTGCCTAAAGCATCAATAGCTATAGAAGGATCCCTTTCAACTCCTTGACCTCCAATTGCTTTTGCCCATTCAAAATTTTGAGCATATAGTGTAGTTGTAAGTAAAAAACAACTACAAATTAGTGTATATAATGTGTTCGTACTTTTCATTTTTATTGTTTTTTATTTATTATCACTCTGTTTTCTTCAAATCTGTTGTGGGTTAAAAAACATTGGGTTTAGCACCATTGTTTTAGCAATAATGCCAAATACCCAATGAAAACAAATTGCTATAAAAATGTTTGTTTGATTTAAGATCTATCACTTTTAAAG
>DRQI01000434.1 GCA_011330545.1 Flavobacteriia bacterium | reverse complement strand
TTTGATAGCTTTCTTTTTTGAAGTAACATAATTTTCAACAAAACCAAACTTGCAAAAAGTGCCAAAGAAATATAACACATCGGCAATCCGCTTTCGGTTTTAGGGCATTGTACCTTGCCTGCCAATTGCCCAACAGTAGCATAACCGGCTAATGCCAACGCAAAGCCTGTAAAGAGAAAATAATAGCCTTTTCCCTTGTCTAAAAAATGTACAATTAACGGAATTACAAAACAAATCAATATAATATAACATGCCGGTATCGGCCCTAATTTCGGGCACGTGCCTTCTTGAAGAAATTCATGGTATGCCAAGCTGCCGGCACCATAAATTCCGATTACCAAAATACTGTAAATGATAATGTTAATTAGCTTTACATTCATATTTCTATTGAATTTTAGAATTATGCCAAACCGTATTTTACTATAAACTCTTTGTTTTTTCTCGTAGTTTCGACTGCACTATCTGTTCTGTTCTGGCAGACACTCAGCCTGACAAACGGGTAACTGAATACACCATTTTATGTATTGAACTTATTTACCGATAACCACAGCAGTGTTTATTTTAACGCTATCTAATACTTGTGTGTTTCCGTTGCTATCTTTAATAGTAATTGATTCTAGGGATTTGGCGTTGCCCAATCCGAAAATTATAGTATTAGATTGGTCGCTACACAACCCTTCGCCAATAACATTATAGTTGGTTTGTGAACCTACATCTGTAACAACGGTAACGGCTGCCCCAATTAAATTAGGCTTATCTTGAAATTTTACTTTTACATAATTGTTATCGCCCCCTTTATTGATAAATGCTTTTACTTTTCCATTGAGGTTTACATATACCAAATCGGGATAACCGTCATTGTTAAAGTCACTGCTCAAAGGGGTTATGGCATAGTTTTTATTCACCACGTTGGCTTGTTGCTCTGTAGCTGCAAAGGTTCCGTCATCTAATTGTATTAAAAATCGGCATGGCAATTTGAATAAGGCTTGTGGCGGAAAAGCAATATAGTTTTCGGCAACTACCAAATCTTGCTTTCCATCTAAATTAAAATCTTCAAAAATGGCTCCCCAAGAAAATTCAAAATCGGCAATTTTTGTTTTTTTGGCCGTATCGGTAAAATTACCATTACCGTCATTATTGAATAAAATCCAATCGGTAAATAGCTCTTGCCCTTCTGTCAAATCGCCTTTCGCCAAGGCTTTGGGTACTGAGGTGCCGGTGTTGGAAAAGAAAAAATCTACGGTTTGATTGTTGTCATAATCGCCTACGGCAATTCCCATAGGATACGAATATTTTCCTGTTAACGGATTATTTTTTAAGGTAAAAGAAGTACCGTCTTGATTGATATAGACTCGAGGTTCGCCGGTATCATAGGCAACTACCAAATCGAGTTTACTATCGTTGTTTACATCGGCAAAAACACCTTGAAAGGTATTGTGGATATATTCTAAGCCTGAAGATTTGGTAATATCGGTAAAGGTATTATCGCCATTGTTTAATAACAGTACGCTTGAGCCTCCATAGGTTTTGTCATTAAAAATGGTTTGCCCTTCCATCAGTTCTTTTTTGATATATCCGGCAACGAAAATATCTATAAATCCGTCTTGATTGATATCACCCAAGGTCAAAGACAAAGGGGATGATTTTTCATTGAGGTGTACATCAATTTCTTTTTCCGAAAAGCTTCCATTGTTATTTAACAGTACAAAAACGCCATTATCGCGGGTTACTAAAATATCTTCAAATCCGTCTTGGTTAAAATCATACGAAACCGCCCCTAATGAGTTTCCTGACTTTCCGGGAAGTCTTACTTTTGCGGTTATATCATTAAATTTTTGGCCATTAAATTGAAACAATGCATCTTGTTGGCCTTTTCCGCCTCCGATAAAAAGTTCGTCGATTCCGTCATTATTAATATCTATTAAACACGAAGCCATTACCGGCAACGCATTTTTTTTATCAAATTGGTGTTTAAAATCAACGGATACTTCGTCAAATTTAGGAATGAGGTTATCGGCTACTGTAAAATCGCAATCTTTAATTGAAAGCGGTGTGGCTACATAAGGGTTGTTGGTATCTTTCCAAAAATAAAATAGGACTGCTCCGATGGCAAGCACTAAAATTAAAGGGATAATCCATTTTAGTTTCTTCATCTTTGTTTGGTTTTAATAATTAATAATGAGATTGAAAATATGATAAAATGTACTACATTCATAGCGATGGGGCCAATAACATACCCCACCGGCGGTATCAATTTGTAGATACCTAAAATTGCCAGTAAAATAAATAACGGATTAAAAATTGCCATCCATTTCGGATAGATGGTTTTACCCTTTAGAATAGGAATTACAAATAAAACTGAAATAGCTGCTATCCAAATACGCAATGATTTTACTAAAATTTCTGCATGGCTTTTATAGGTTTGCACGAGTGATTGTAAGGCTGTATCATTAGGAAATTCAGCAATTTTATGAACCAAATATCCTAATTGTGCCCTTGAAGAAATCCACATACCGCCTATCATAAAAGCGATGATGCCCAAGGCAAAAATTGCCATAGCGGTTTTAGGGTTTTTGTCTTTAAACACTAAGTACAAATGATAATATCCGGCAATATAAAAGGGTGTAAAAGAAACGGCAATGAAATGCCCAAGTGTTAGCCTCTGTAAGGAAATCTGATTGAAGAATTCAAAATTATCACTATCGTAACCAATTCCGTTTGGCGAATAATGTAATAAAAATTCACCCACACCTACACCTATGGTAGCAATGAGGCCGAGAATTCCGAAAATATAGATTTTTTTGGTTGTTGATTTTGACATCAAAGAATTTGTCGACAAAACTTCAAATGCTTACAGAAACTTAAATAAAGTAATTATGGCTAATGCCCCTGTTAACAAACTCAGTATCAAGTTTAAATTTTTAGCCAAGCCTGTTGCTTTTCGCTGAATTAGTTGTGCAAAGTTGGCATACATATACAATAATGCAAATGTACCCAACGCTGAACCCAGTACAAAAATTATGATATATTGTTGCGAAAATTGTAACCATCCGGCCATATCGAGAGCTGTGGTGACACCACAATAAAAGGGAATTGAAAACATATTAAGGGCAGAGAGCAATACGCCACCCATAAAACTATTTTGTGCTTTTTCTTTTGCTGAATCGGTTTCTTTTTTTTCTTTTTTTGATTGCCTATAAAAATAAATTGATAGAAAGGCAAAAATCACTAAGGCTATTTTTTGCAGTGATTCTACGAAAGTAGGATTTTCTCTTAAATAGCGTGTAAA
>DRQI01000433.1 GCA_011330545.1 Flavobacteriia bacterium | reverse complement strand
TACCGTTATAACATAATTTTTGAGGTTGTTTTTCATAGGGGTGTTTAGCTTTTTAATTAAAAAATAATAAGATGTCCATTTGCTAAAAATTAGAGCAATAACATTGTTACTTTAAAAAGATTGATACTTATTATCAAAACCTTTTTATAAATAATTGTTTAAATAGTATAAGAATTGAGCAATAAAAGATATTTTTACTTGAACCCTTATTCTTAGCCTAAGTAAACTTTTACAAATATATAAAAAATATTTATGTAGTACTATAAGGTTACATTATTTTTTTTCAAAACTCGCAAATTGCTAACATGAGTGAGTTGTCAGATAAAAGAATTAATATGATAAAAACAGTTATTCCTATAAGTGTTGGAAATCGTATTAAATATTTCAGGAAACAACAGGAAATGACACAAATAGAACTAGCTAATCTTGCAGGAAAAGACAGGCAATATATTTATAAAATTGAGAAGGGGATTGTTACCCCTAATATTGTCACTATTGTTATACTTATCGAATCATTAAATATTACTGTAAAAGATTTTTTTAACAAAGATTTTGAATATTAACCTAAAGTTAATTTTCATAACTTCGCTTTGTGTTAACACAAGCATTAAAAATACAAATCCAAACTTTGCCCACACAGCCCGGCGTATATCAATATTTTGACAAAAACGGCGGTATCCTTTACATAGGCAAGGCCAAAAACTTAAAAAAAAGGGTTAGTTCTTATTTTACTAAAAACCATGACTACGGTAAAACCCGTGTATTGGTAAAAAAGATTGCAACTATAAAGCACATCGTAGTCAATACAGAAACAGATGCCCTGTTATTAGAAAATAATCTGATAAAAAAATACCAGCCACGATACAATGTAATGCTCAAAGATGATAAGACCTATCCGTGGATATGTATCAAAAAAGAATCCTTTCCCAGAGTGTTTTTAACAAGAAAGGTTATTAAAGACGGTTCAGAATATTATGGCCCTTATACTTCAGTTAGAACTGCCAAAGCCTTATTGTCATTGATTAAAGAACTATATCCGTTGCGTACCTGTGCTTATGATTTGTCAGAAAAAAATATTCAACGTAAAAAATACAAAGTTTGCTTAGAATATCATATTAAGAATTGTAAAGGGGCTTGTGAAAGTTTACAATCCGAAACCGACTATTTAGAAGATATCAAAGAGATAAGAAATATTATCAAAGGCAATTTTAAAAATTCATTACAAAAGTTTACGAACCTGATGCATCAATTTGCGGCCAATACCGAATTCGAAGAAGCCCAAAAAATCAAAGAAAAAGTAGCATTATTGGCAAATTACCAAGCAAAGTCAACGGTAGTAAACCCGTCAATCACAAACGTAGATATATTTTCGATAATTTCTGATGAAAGTTTTGCCTATGTCAATTTTTTTAAAGTCAATAATGGTGCCATTATCCAATCGCATACCACCGAAATTAAAAAGAAATTAGACGAAAGCGACAAACAGTTGCTAGAATTGGCTATCGTTGAAATCAGGCAACGATTCAATTCGCAGTCTAAAGAAATATATGTGCCCTTTGCCGTAAATATAGGTGATGCCGTAAAAGTGACAGTACCAAAATTAGGAGATAAAAAACGCATTGTAGACCTGTCAATGCGTAACGCAAACTATTACAGGCAAGAGCGTTTTAAACAGATGAAAATTGTGGACCCCGATAGGCATACCAACAGGATTATGGCACAGATGCAAAAAGATTTACGGTTGCCGCAAGAACCTAGGCATATTGAGTGCTTTGACAACTCGAATATTCAAGGTACCAACCCGGTGGCGGCCTGTGTGGTTTTTAAAAACGGAAAACCCAGTAAAAAAGACTATCGCAAATTCAATATTAAGACCGTAATAGGCCCTGATGATTTCGGTTCTATGGAAGAAGTAGTACACAGAAGGTATAAACGCCTACTCGATGAAGGCCAAAACTTGCCCCAATTGATTGTTATTGACGGTGGCAAAGGGCAATTATCATCGGCATTAAAGAGTTTGGAAGTGTTGGGCTTACGCAAAAAAATTGCCATCATTGGCATTGCCAAACGCTTAGAAGAAATCTATTATCCTAATGATTCCGTTCCTTTATATTTAGATAAAAAATCAGAAACCTTAAAAATTATCCAGCAATTGCGTAATGAAGCCCATCGGTTTGCTATTACATTCCATAGAAATAAACGGAGCAAAAGTGCCATTCAAACAGAATTAGAACAAATTCCGGGCATTGGCAAACAAACGGTAGTAACGTTGTTAAAGGCATTTAAATCGGCAAAAAGGGTGGCTGAAGCCTCTGACAAAGAATTGGAAAAAATTATTGGGGTTTCACGCGCAACCAAAGTGTATAATCATTATCATAATGGTAAGAATCAATAACCAACCTATGAAAAAGAATACTGTTCTCATATTGCTATTGCTGTTTAATGTATACATTGTCTTTTCGCAAGAAAAGGCAAAAGAAAAAAGCGATATAAAAGTAGGCTTGGTATTGAGTGGAGGAGGCGCTAAAGGCTTTGCACACATAGGTGTCTTAAAAGTATTGGAAAAAGCCGGCGTTCGGATAGACTACATCGGCGGTACCAGTATGGGTGCCATCATTGGAGCTTTGTATGCTTCGGGCTATTCTGCCAATGAATTAGATTCTATTATAAGCTCATTTAATTATACCGAATTGATGCAAGATAAATTGCCTAGAAAAGCAAAGTCGATTTACCAAAAAGCAAATACCGAAAAATATGCCATAACCCTACCTTTAAAAAAAGGAACAATAGCATTGCCCTCAGCACTGTCAAAAGGGCAAAATTTGTTTAATGAATTATCGAGATTAACAGAGCACGTACACGAAGTGGAAGATTTTTCAAAACTGCCCATTCCGTTTTTTTGTATTGCCACCAATTTAGAAACCGGTGAAGCCGAAATCTTAGAAAAAGGGTTTTTACCCGAAGCTATCATGGCAAGTGGCTCTTTTCCTACCCTGTTAGACCCCGTTGAAATAGACGGCAAACTCTTGACCGATGGAGGTGTGGTGAATAATTTTCCTACCGATATCATGCGTCAAAAAGGTGTTGATTTTATCATCGGTGTAGATGTTCAAGACAAACTAAAAGACAAAGATAATTTAAATTCAGCACCCGGCATTTTAATGCAAATTGTCAATTTTCAGATGTATGATAAATCTGATGTACGAAGAAAAGAAACCGATTTATACTTGCATCCCGATATCAGTAATTATAATGTCGTATCATTTGATTTTACCAAAGAAATTATCGACAAAGGAGTTGATGTAGCTAGCAAACAATTGAAATTCTTAAAAGAAATTGCCGACAAACAACACCATACTGCCGTAAAAAGAAATAAAAGAAACCATCTGGCCAAAGAGATGCTTTACATAAATGGTATTAAAATCAATGGAAATAAAAACTATACCAACGAATATATTTTGAGTAAATTGAATATAGATGAAATAGGGTATATAACGTTTCAGAAATTTAATGAAGGCATCAATAGCTTATTTGCCACCGGCAATTTTAAAAGTATCCATTATAAATTGGTGCAACGAGATAAAGGCACCGAAATACATTTAAAAATTAAAGAAGACGAAGTGTCAACATTTTTGCAATTGGGAGTGCATTATGACGATTTGTATAAAACCGGAGTGTTGTTAAATATTACTTCTAAACACGCTGTTTTTAAAAACGATGCACTGTCGGCAGATTTTATTTTAGGAGATAATATACGCTATAATATCGACTATTTTATTGATAACGGTTTTCATTGGAGCTATGGCATCAATACGAGGTATAACGGTTTTAATGAAAGTTTTTTTATAGATGATGGCCAACAAAATACAGTAGGAAAAACC
Source organism: Flavobacteriia bacterium (assembly GCA_011330545.1). Lineage (GTDB taxonomy): Bacteria > Bacteroidota > Bacteroidia > Flavobacteriales > Flavobacteriaceae > Aureibaculum. The sequence continues at coordinate 6,453 of DRQI01000433.1, read as the reverse complement.
CCTATTGATTACAACGATTTTAGCACACAGCTTTTTTTGCAGACAGCTTTTAATAAAAACATTGCATTGCGGATAGGGGCAGAGCATAAATATTTAAGAATTTTCTCCGAAACCCTAGTCAATAACCAGATTATTAAAGATTATTTTGATAAAAGCAGTTATTTAGATGCCTTTGCTAAATTGCGGCTTGACAGCTATGACAAACAATATTTTACCAAAAAAGGCTTTTTTTTAGACGTAAACTATAAGACCTATTTGGTGTCTTCTGATTTTAATAATGATTTTACGCCATTCTCTCAATTGTATGGCACCCTAGGATATGCATATACCTTCTTTGATAAATTAACATTCCATTATATTTCACAGGCAGGCGTTACCATAGGCTCTAATGATAATGGTGTTTTTGACTTTTTATTGGGAGGCAACAATGAAAATTTTGTAAATAATTTTATTCCCTTTTACGGATATGATGTCGCCGAATTAGGCGAAAATGCCTTCGTAAAATCTGCATTGACTATACGGTATGAAATGTTCAAAAAAAACTACCTCACCTTTACGGGAAATTTTGCCAGAGTAGATAATGACTTGTTTAACAACGGAGCCATATTTCAAAATACCAAATCTGGGTATGCCTTAGGATACGGCCTCGACTCTTTCTTAGGCCCCGTTGAAATAAAATATACTTGGTCACCCGAAACCAGGCAAAATTTTTGGTTTTTTAATGTAGGATTCTGGTTTTAACTAAAACCAAAACCCTACAACTTATTGTTAACCAACAATAAAAAAATTACTTATCATTCATTTTTGTGATTCACTAATTTGAGGATGGGCGGTTTTCTTTGTACCAATCGAACGCAACCACATTTTAAATCTGGTTATCAAGAAAAACAAAATAGGCACTACAATTAAGGTTAAAAAAGTAGCTACAAACAATCCGTATATAACGGTCTTTGCCAATGGCCCCCAAAAGACAACATTGTCGCCACCTAGATAAATATTTGCGTCAAAGTCACTAAACAAGGTGAAAAAGTTAATGTTTAACCCAATAGCAAGAGGTATTAAGCCGAGAATAGTGGTAATGGCAGTCAATAATACCGGCCGTAAACGCGCCTTACCGGCCTTTACAATAGCATTGAATAAGTCTTCGGTTTCTAAATACTCATTATGGCCCAACCCTTTTTCAATCTTTTTGCGGTCTATTAAAAGCTGTGCGTAATCTAACAGTACAACACCATTATTTACTACAATTCCTGCCAAGGCAATGATGCCCATCATGGTCATCATAATTACAAAAGAAGCTCCGCTAATTACCAAGCCGCCAAAAACGCCAATAAGGCTCAAAAAAACCGCTGTCATTATAATGGCAGGCTTAGAAATAGAGTTAAACTGAAGGATGAGAATTAAAAAAATGAGGCCTAAGCCTGATAAAAAAGCTCCGTTTAAAAAATTTTGTTGCTTGTTTTGCTCTTCAATTTGGCCGGTATAGTCAATTTTTATGCCTTTGGGCAATTCGGTAAAATTTTTCATTTCATTCTGAATCTGGCTAACGATAGCTCCGGCATCAGTATATCCGGGCGCTAAGGCAGAATAAACGGTTACTACCCTTTTTACATCTTTGTGTTTGATGGCACTAAACCCTGAATTATTGGTGTGTTTTATTACGGTAGAAATAGGAATGTTCTTAATTTTTCCTGAGGCTTGGTCTCTAAAGGTTATCTTTTGGTTAAAAAGTGCGCTGGTATTATACCGGTTCGCTTTGTTAAAACGCACATAAATATCATAATCTTCACCGTTTTCTTTATAGATACCTGCTTTGGCACCAAAGATAGCATTGCGCAATTGCTGCCCAACCTGCCCGGTAGTAACTCCTAATTCGCCCGCTTTTTCCCTATCAACCAATACCTTCATAGAAGGCTTGTCTTTGTTTACATCTATTTTTAATTCGTCAATTCCCGCTATATTTCTTTCATTGATAAATTCGCGCATTTTTTCGGCGGTATTAATTAATTGGGCGTAGTCTTCCCCTTCGATTTCTATATTGATGGGTGCGCCAACCGGAGGGCCATTTTGATCTTTTTCAACAGAGATTAAGACTCCCGGATAAATACCAACCAAGGCTTTTTGTACTTTTTGCCTCAGAAGTTCACTGTCTTTGCCACGCCTAAACTTAAATTCGCGCATAGAAGCCGTAATTTTTCCTTTATGGGGCATTTTTGAGGCAGAACCTGCATCGGCACGTGGGTCGCCGGCACCTTCCCCAACTTGTGCAACAGCATTTTCTACCATAAAATTATAACCGTTGTCTATATACGTATCTTCATTGAGAACCGCGTATACTTTACTTTCAATTTCCTTGGTAATACGATTGGTTTTTTCTATATCAGTACCTTCAGGATATTCTATATATACAATAATCTGATTGGGTTTGTTATCGGGGAAAAATTCTATTTTGGTACGATTTGAACCAACAGACCATCCAAAAGCCCCAAAAGCTATCATTAATAATATAACGGCACTAAAACTTAATACATAAGGCCTCCATCCTGTCAAAGCACTTTTTAATTGCCTTTCGTACCAATTTTCTAACTTCGTTAAAATATGAGCTTGAAAATAGTTTGCCATTTTTCGAAGCCATAGCCGGTATACCCAAAGCATAATAGCAGAAAAAACCATTACACTGCCAATAGCTTTATAGGCACCGCCAAAAAGATAAATGGCAATGCCAATAACTGTCATGGTTGCAGAAATGACAATGGCATTTTTTAAAGGCATATCCCTATCTTCAATGGTCATAAATTGCGATACCAATACCGAATTAAAAAAGATGGCAACAAATAATGAAGAGCCTAATACTACCGATAAGGTAATCGGGAAATAGATCATAAACTGCCCCATGATACCCGGCCATAAGCCTAAGGGAATAAATGCAGCGATGGTTGTTGCCGTAGAGATAATTATAGGGAATGCAATTTCACTAATGCCTTTTTTGGTTGCGGCAACCCTACTCATGCCTTCTTCATCCATTAACCGGTATACATTTTCTACCACTACAATTCCGTTATCTACTAGCATTCCAAGCCCCATAATCAATCCGAAAAGAATCATGGTATTCATGGTATAGCCGAGCATGTTCAATATCATTAATGACATAAACATAGACATGGGGATAGCAAAACCGACAAAGAGGGCGTTTTTAAAGCCTAAAAAGAACATTAAGACGGTAACTACCAATATAATACCAAAAATAATATTGTTTACCAAATCATCTACCTGCCCGATAGTTTTTGAAGATTGATCGTTTGCCGTTGTTACTTTTAGGTTCTTCGGAAAGTAATTGGTTTTTGCATCCTTAACAATTACTTCTATCTTTTCGGCAGCAGCCACCATGTTTTTACCGGCACGTTTTTTTACGTCGAGCATTACTACCTGCTCGCCAAACTCTCTTGCATAAGTGGTTTTGTCTTTGTCTTTAAACGATACCTTTGCAATGTCTTTAAGATAGATAGGATGGCCGTTTTCAGCCTTAACCACAAAATCATTTAATTGGGATGGGTTCTCAATTTCGCCAATAACCCTAATCGTTCGCCGTTGGCCACTCGCAATTAAATTTCCGGCAGAAATAGTTATGTTTTCCCTACTTATCGAATTGATAATATCATCAAAACTAACCTGAGCCGCCATCATTTTAAAAATGTCAACAGCAACAGCAACTTCTTTATCTTGTGCCCCGCGGATATCTACTTTTTTAATTTCTTTGAGGTCTTCGATTTTGTCTTGTAGGTATTCAGCAAATTCTTTGAGTTTGTCAACAGGATAGTCACCCGAAATATTAATATTTAAGATAGGAAACTCTTCAGACAGACTCAGTTCAAATACATTGGGTTCAATTTTGGCACCGTTAAAAGTAGGCCAATCTTCACTTGAGGTTTCGGTATCTACTTCGTCTTTTACTTTTTGCTTGGCCTGTTCAACCGTAATATTTTCATCAAATTCAACAATTACCATCGAAAAATCTTCTTGCGAAGTAGAGGTAATTTCTACCACATTACTCACTGTTTTTAACTTATCTTCGAGTGGGTCTGTAATGAGTTTTTCTATATCCTCAGCAGTATTTCCGGGAAATATTGAGCTGATGTATATTTTGGTTTCTTTAACTTCCGGAAAATTTTCTCGAGGCATTGAAAAATAGGCCGAGATACCCAAAAATAAAATAAGGACAATGACTACATAAATGGTAGTCTTGTTTTGAATGGCCCAAGAGGATAATTTGAATTCTTTATCTATTTTTTTCTGTTGTGCTGTCATTTTCTTTTGTTGTCATTTCTAAAAACCTGCTTAGTACTATGACGTAGAACAGGGATTTTATTTTATGAAATTAGGCTTTTTGAATATTGATTCTATTTGTACAAAAATGGCAATTCTAAATTATTGGCTAATTGATAATTTTTACCGTCTGCCCGTCTTTAACACTACGGGCACCTTCTTTAATTATTTCAGTGCCGCTTTTAATGTTATCAAGTACTTCTATAACATCGCCTTGCATTTTTCCGGTTTTGATAATTATTTTTTTGGCAATGGCCTCTGCATTGTCTTTTTTATCCTCAATGATATAGATATATTGTTGGCCTTTTGCATTTTCTGAAATGATACTCTGCGGAATGAGCAGTGCATTTTTATTGGTATAATCGTTTATTTTAAGTTTGGCCGTCAAATTGGGTTTGATATGTTGGCCTTTATTGGGAATACCAATTTCAACTTTAAAAGTTCGGTTGGCAGGATTTATAAAATTTCCGGTTTGGCGTACATAGGTGTTTATGGTTTTATGAAGTGCCGGAAATTCAACTTCTACTTTTTTCCCTTTACTTATATTGCTAATATAACTTTCAGGCACGTCGGTTTCAATATACATGTTACGGAGGTTTACGATGCGCATTAATTGTGATTGTCCCGGAGCCACAACGGTACCTTGTTCGGTAATCACATCGTCAATAACCCCTGTAAAAGGAGCCCTGACCGTTGTTTTTGCCAATTGTTTTTGTAAGTGGTTCACCGCTTTTTGTTGAGCTTCGTAGCTAGATTTAGCTTGTAAATATTGTATTTCACTACCAATTTTTTGTTTCCACAAACGTTCTTGGCGTTCAAAGGTGGTTTTTGCCAAATCAGCTTGAATTTGTAATTGTGCTACTTGTTGGCTCAATCCCCCATCATCAATTGATGCTAAAATTTGCCCTTTGCCAACCCGTTGGCCTTCTTTAACATATACGTGTAATAATGTACCCGATATCTCAGGATAAATCACAATATTTTGCTTGGTTTGCACATTGCCTTGCAATTCTAAATAATGATTAAAAACAGTATCTTTAACTTTAAAAGTTGTTATCAACGGAATCTTTTTACTGGTATCTAATTCGGCAATTTTAGCATCTAATAATTTTAATTGAGCTACAATTTCTTGTTCTTTTGTAACAATTTCGGCTCTTTTTTCGCGTATTTTCTTTAAGTTTCCTTCTGAGATTATTGTTTCTATTGATTGTTTTTTACCGCCTCCACACGATAAGGTTATCAAAGAAAGTAAGATTATATATATATTTTTCATCACTAGATTATTTTTTCGTTTAGTTATTGGTAATGGTACTTAAAACAGTTTCTAAGGCTGTTTTATTGGTAATTACATTGAGCATGGCTTTTAAATATTGTTGTTGCGCTGTATACAGTTGTATTTGCGCTTGCCTTAAGTCAAAACTTGTAGCAATGCCTTCAGAAAATTTCAATTGGTTCTTTTTTTCTATACGTTCTGCCAAAGCTAAATTTTGTTTGGCTGTTTTATACGATTCAATAGAAAACTGATAATTGCTTTTTGCCGAGGCAATTTGAAATTTTAATTGTTGTTCGGTTTCTGTCAAATCTGTTTTTGCCTTTTCGAGATTTATCTTTGCACGTTGTGTAGCCGCACTTCTCCCGAGTGAACTGAAAATGGGTACATTAAGGCTAATGCCCACTAATGAAAATCCAAACCAACGCTGTTCTTTTTTTAAAAAATCGAACGAATTGCCATTACCGGTATAACCGGCATTGACAAAGGCATTGAGTTGGGGAAGCGCCTTGCTTTTTTCTAGTTTTAGCAGTAATTCTTTTGAGCGTTTGTCATTCAAGGCAATTTTGTAATCTATGGTGTTTTCAACGGTTTCATTGGCGTCTAATAAATTCAATGTAATGTATTGTTCTGCCAATGTTTCGAGGTTGCTTTTTAAGATAATGGTTTCGTTTAAGTCAATACCCAACGTGATATTTAACATCTTATAAGCAATATCCCTTAACCTGATAGCATTTTTTAAATTAGTGTCTAGTTGCAATAATGTTATTTGAAGCTGTTCTACATTTTCTTCTTCTGTCAACCCGTTTTCGTAGATTTTTTGGGTTTCATTTAGGTTTTTTTCTAAAACTGCCTTGTTG
>DRQI01000432.1 GCA_011330545.1 Flavobacteriia bacterium | reverse complement strand
TGGTAATCATTACTTCTGATTTTCATTTAAAAAGAGTTCAATTAATTTTTGATAAAATAGTAAAAGAATGTAATATTGAGTACTGCTGTGTGAAAAGCAAGATGTCAAAAGAAGAACGGATTAACGTTGTAAAACATGAAAATAATGCACTCAAAAAAATTCAAGAGAACGGGCTTTATTTCTAGCCTGAATTTGGCGTGATATACATTTTATAAAGCTACATTTTTATTGTAACTTGCAATTTGTTTTTACAAAATAGGTGTCTTTATTGACTACCGGTTGTCGGCGCAATAAATTCATTTTTAATATAAAAAAGATTACCACTATTTTTTATGAGAGAAAAAAAATACACCATTAAAGATATTGCAGCATTGGCAGGGGTTTCTAAAGGTACCGTTGACAGGGTATTGCACAAAAGGGGAAAAGTGTCTAAAAAAGCACTTGACGCCATTAACAATGTGCTTAAAGAAATTGATTATCAGCCAAACCTTATTGCCCGAAACTTAAAGAATAACAAAACATATCATATCTGTGCACTCATTCCTGACCCTAACGAAGATCCGTTTTGGCAATATGCAGTTGATGGTATCAATGATGCCATTAATGAATTTAAGCCGTTAGGGGTTTTTATTCAAATCTTTTATTTTAGCCCTGACAGTACCGAGTCTTTTCTAGTTGAAAATAAAAAAATAGTAGAATTAGCACCCGATGCCGTATTGCTAACCCCATTGTTTTATAAAGAAACGTTGGCAATTATTGATACATATGCTGCCCTAAATATCATGGTAAGTACCTTTAATAATCAAATTAAATCGAATCATGTTAAAAGTTTTGTGGGGCAAAATTTATGTAGAAGCGGGAGGGTTGCTGCGCGGTTGATGCACATGATTGTTCCTGAAACGTCTGAAATATTAATTATTCATTTTGATGAAATACTCAATAATGCATTGCACATGCAAGAAAAAGAAAGAGGTTTCAGGAGTTATTTTGAAGCATTGAATTCTAATAAATATAAAATTACAACCTATAAGATAAAAGAACCCGATTTTAGAAAAACCATTACAGGCCTTATTGATAACTCAAAAATTACAGGCGTTTTTGTTACAACTTCCAAAACCTATAAAGTGGCAAAATCTATCCAAAAGAATAATGCTACACGTATTAAACTTATCGGATACGATTTGTTAGATGAAAATATTGGATATCTAAAAGAAGGAATTATTAATTTTTTAATCAATCAAAATCCTAAAGGGCAAACCTATTATAGTTTAACATCTTTGGTAGAGTACTTTTTATTTAATAAAGAAATTCCCAATCAAAAATTGTTGCCCATAGATATAGTGAATTCCGAAAATTTCAATTCATATATAGAAAAATAAATACCGTCTGTTTTTCAGTAAGAAATACTATCTATTGATCGGATTTTGACTTAAATAACAACTTTTTTTGAAAAGTAGTTCATCACAAAACAGTACCATGAAGAGATTAGTGTCTTTAGATGCCTTTCGGGGGCTTACCATGTTTTTGTTAATTGCTGAATTTTCAGAGCTTTTTGAGTATTTAGTAGACCCTTCATTAAAAGGTACCCTGGTTTATTTTATCGGAGAGCAATTGCATCATCATTCATGGAATGGCCTTCATTTTTGGGATTTGGTACAACCGTATTTTATGTTTATTGTTGGCGTTGCCATTCCTTTTTCTGAAAAGAATCGGATAGCAAAAGGCAGCAGTACCAAAGAAGTAACAAAACATGCCTTTATTCGCTCAGCCTTATTACTAGTATTTGGATGGGGGCTCTATTGTATTGATGCCGGTAAAATTACCTATTTATTTCAAAATGTATTAGCACAGTTGTCGGTAACGTATTTAATAGCCTTTTTATTGAGAAATAAACCTATTGTTTTTCAATTTATAATAAGTTTATTATGTATTGCCATTTCTGAATTTCTTTATAGAACATTTTCGGTAGAAGGTTTTAATCAACCTTTTGTGCCTGACCATAATTTTGGGGCTTATGTAGATATGTTACTTTCTGGTGAATTATCGAGTGGGCATTGGGTTTCTTTCAATGCCATTCCTACTACGGCGCACACTATTTGGGGCGTTATTATTGGGAATATTCTTTTAAGCGGCAAATCAAAACAAAAAATAGTAAAGTTTATGATTATCAGTGGTGTTATCGGGCTTATTATCGGTTATGGATTAAATCCGGTGACACCAATTATCAAGCGAATAGCAACCAGCTCTTTTGTCTTCGTAAGTGGCGGTTGGGCACTACTTACTTTTGCATTATTTTATTGGATAATAGATATAAAAAATTATAAAAGATGGATAAAATTTGCTGTTATTGTTGGTGTAAACTCATTATTTATTTACTTATTTGCGCATGTTGGCGGAGGAAGGTTTATCATACATATTATCAAACCCTTTTCTTTCGGATTGTTTGAACGCTTTGGAGAATTGCCCGCCCATATCATTACGAGTAGTAGTACACTGTTTGTATTTTGGTATATTACCTATTGGCTTTACAAACACAAAATATACATAAAAATTTAGCAGATAGCGATTAGGCGATAAGCTCTAAGATTCCGAAGGAAGACGGAATATGAAAATCTGGCGCTTTAGACTTAGGGTTGACCCATGAAATCCATTTGATAGAGGCTTCCCCGCCGCAATCTTTTGGCAGTTCAATGCAATCGGCCCTAAAGATACCAGCTTCTATGATATTATTGTGTAATAAACCCAGGTCTTGCAATGATTTAAGGCTAATCGTTACATCAACCCTATAACCTTTTGGGTTGATAGTGCCGGTTACAAATAAATGGTTTTTTGGCCAGGCCCATTCAAAATCAAACTTTCGGTAATAAGAGGCAGCGTAATCTAATACTAAGCCATTAGGGTCAATTTCTAAACAATAGTAAGGTTCTAATTGTTTGTTTTTTCTGAAAAAAATTTCAACCCTATCAGAATAAACCACGTCATTTTTTTTACCTGTTTCAGTATAAATTTGTACCATATCATCTTCTACATCGTATCGCAAGTACAAATAAGTATTGTCATAGAGTGCCCTAAAACGTGTTTGATTAGAAATTTTATGTTGCCACGGATACGAAAATTCGTTTAATATTACGGCTTCTTTCCAGTTAGCATCAGAAATAGGGTTAGAGTTGTTTTTTATTTTAGAAACACGGTATTTTTTCATGTTAGAGATTTACCTAATTTTTATTTTTTGGTGGTTCGTAAAGATACTTCATTATTTTTATAAGAAATGATGAGTCTAAATAAGGTAATTTAAAATAGACAGGTATGTAGGCTTCTCCAAATTATATTAAGATTATTATAGGTGCCCTCAAGGCAATATAGTACCCTTTAAAAAAGAATTCAATGATTATAGAACGGGCACTAAAAAGAAAGAATATAGA
>DRQI01000431.1 GCA_011330545.1 Flavobacteriia bacterium | reverse complement strand
TTCGGCGGTATTCCATCTTTTGTTTTGAATAGTACCATTTCAATAATTGTTGCTTTTTCGTTCATTTTATGTTGTTTTTTTATCAGTTATATAATAGCTATCCATACCTATCATTACTACTGTCAGCATTATTTTCAGTTTCATGTGTTTGATTTAAAATACCCAAAAACAGTATGTTCGTTTCTATCCTTAAATCACTAGAGTCCGGTTAAGAATCTAATACCGCAAAAGTAGGCAAGCGTTATGACAAGGGTATGTCAGGGGTAGTAGAATATTTTTCTTTACATATATCAAAATATTCTTGCAAGGTCATTTTATGAGGTTCAAAGTATTGATTTTGAACTGTTAATTTCTTGATATTATCTAAACGAAAAGCCCTAAAATCATTCCGCAACCTACAAAAAGCTATTAAAATCCAATTTTCTTGGGTGCTATACAGCGCAAAAGGTTCAATGGTACGCTTTGTATTTTTTCCTTGCATAGATTGATATTCAATAGCGATAAGGTTGTAATTGGCAAGTGCTAATTGAACCGTCATTAAGTAGGTACTGGTTTTTTTATTTTCTGAATTATTGCGGAAAATAATTCTATCGGCAAGAAGTTCTGTTTTTTCTTTTTGAGAAGTACGTAAAATTGATTTTATCTTAGAAATAGCGCGTTGGTATTCTTCTGTAAATGATGCGTCTTTATTCTTTTGTATTAATTGTTCGGCAGTAATCAACGCATTGGCTTCACTTTCGGTAAACATTACCGGTGGCAAGTAAAATCCTTGCATGATAGTATATCCTTTTCCTTCTTCTGTAACTATGGGAATTCCTGACTGCTCTAAAGTTCTAATATCTCTATATACCGTTCGTATACTGATATGATGTTTTTCAGCAATTTCTCTTGCAGTAAGTATTCGTTTCGATTGCAATTGGGTTAGAATAGCTGTTAATCTGATAAGTCTCGATTTTCCTTGCTCGCTCATTTCTTCCTACTGACAATTACCAAATCTCGCATATTTATTTTATAGGAATATAAATCTCTGTCAACCATTCGGCAGGGTTTGGGGTCGTTTCGGGCCCGGTACTGTATACTTCCATTGCCGGGCTTCCCAGCACTTGTTCTAAACCGTTTTCTGTCAAATACCCATTGGCTGTTTCCCAGGCTTCTTTTAAATTAACATAATCTCCTTTTAAAGTAGTTTTCAACGCTTTAAACGGTTTTAGCATGCCTGTTAAAATTCCACTGCCTGCTTCTGTAATTACCCTCTCTGGCACCGGTACGGCAGATGAAAATATCACTGCATTATTTTCTTCATCATAAGTATGATATAAAGTAAAAGGCTTTCCTGCCATTTGTATGTTGTTCTTTTGTACATATTGCTTTACTCTATGCATCATTTCTTGCATTTTACTATCAAACTCGTCAATCTTACAAGAAGTGGTATTGTATAGATAATAACCGCCACTATGGGTTGTAATTCCGTTTACGGAAATGCTATATTTTTTCATAGTTGCTTGTACTACACTATCCAATTTATACAATCCCCGTTCGTAATTTGGCCCCACTTGTTTTTCCATTCCGCCCGTAAAAGCAGCGTAGGCTTTAAACATAAAATTCATTTTCCCTTTCATACTCCACGTTACTTCGGTACCTCCATCAATCGGTTTAAAATTCCAATAGATATCAGATTCTGAATCCCAATCTTCAAACGAAATTCTTTGGTGGATGGTTTCATAGGGCTTTGCCTCGATGGTTTCTATACTTCCTTCGCCAACTTCTTTATGGCTACTCTTCCAAGCGTAAGAGGCTCCTTTACCAACTGTATTATCGCCATAGGTTACTACTGCCAACGAATCTTTTTCTAACCAAGGCGACCATGAAGGCCAACTTTTATAGTCATTTACAGTATTATAAACTACTTGTGCCGGAGCTTTAATCAATCTCGTTCTGGCTACCTTATAAGAATTTTCTAACGTGGCGATATAAATGGCACCTCCGATAATGACGAGTAACAATAAGAAAAAAATATATTTCAGGGCTTTCATCGTAAAGAAAAATTAGTTTACAAACATCACAAATATAGTAATTTATACATAGTTTTTCGTTAAATTTGACCTCCGTTAAACAAAACAATTTTACAATGAAAACCAACTATTTTTTTAGTAGCTTACTTATTATTAGCTTATTATGGTCTTGTACAGATAAAAAAGAACCTGTAGAAAAGGCGAAAAAAGAAGACTTCAATTATGTCGTAGAGCAGTTTGCCGATTTGAAGATATTGCGGTATAAAATTCCGGGCTTCGACGAATTGACCCTCAAAGAAAAAAAATTAGTATATTATTTGACCCAAGCAGGATTGGCAGGGCGCGATATTATGTGGGATCAAAACTACCGCCATAATTTAACCATAAGAAAAGCGCTCGAAAATGTGTATACCCATTTTAAAGGCGATAAAACAACTGATGATTGGAAAGCCTTTGAAGTATATTTAAAAAGAGTATGGTTTTCAAATGGCATACACCACCACTATTCTAATGACAAAATAAAGCCTGAATTTTCTAAAGATTATCTGGAAAATTTATTAAAAGAAACCAATACCACTTTAACGGGCGAAGCCTTAGATGTAATTTTTAATGATAAGGATACTAAAAAAGTAAATTTGGCCAAAGGTGTTGACAATGCATTATTATCAGCTGTTAATTTTTACAGCCCAAATGTAACAAATGCCGATGTAGCCTCTTTTTATGCAAAGAAGAAATCTCCTGACCCAAAGAGGCCGTTATCTTACGGGTTAAACTCTCAGCTAGTCAAAGAAAATGGCGTTCTTAAAGAACGTGTTTATAAATCAGGCGGCTTGTACGGTGCCGCTATTGACCAAATTATAAAATGGTTAGAAAAAGCCAAAGGCGTTGCCGAAAATGAAGCACAAGGCAAAGCACTGGGCTTGTTAATTGACTATTATAAAACCGGCGACTTACAAACTTGGGACGATTACAACGTGGCTTGGACCAAAGTTACCGATGGAAATGTAGATTATATCAATAGTTTTATTGAAGTATATAATGACCCTTTGGGTTATCGGGGCTCTTATGAAACCATTGTACAAATCAATGATTTTGATATGTCAAAAAAAATGAAAGTCGTGTCAGATAATGCCCAATGGTTTGAAGATAATTCCCCTATCATGGACGCTCATAAAAAAGATAGTGTTGTTGGGGTAACTTATAAAGTAGTTTCTGTTGCCGGTGAAGCCGGAGATTCTTCCCCGAGTACGCCTATTGGTGTTAATTTACCAAATGCCAATTGGATACGTGCCGAAGTAGGCAGTAAATCGGTTTCTTTAGGAAACATTATCGATGCCTATAACAATGCCAAAGGTACCAGCCGATTAAAAGAGTTTGTAAACGATAGCCTAGAACTTGAATTGGAAGAAAAATACGGACAGTTAGCCGATAAATTGCATACGGCTTTACACGAAGTTATCGGACATGCTTCCGGTCGGTTAAATCCCGGAGTTGGCGAAACCAAAGAAACCTTAAAAAATTATGCCTCAACCTTAGAAGAAGGCCGTGCAGATTTGGTAGGATTGTACTATTTATACGACCCTAAATTACAAGAATTAGGCTTGGTAGACGATTGGAAAAAAGTAGGTATGGCTGCATATGACGGTTATATCCGCAATGGATTGATGACACAATTAATACGCCTGAATTTAGGCGACGACGTTGAAGAAGCACACATGCGAAACAGGCAATGGGTATCAGCTTGGGTTTTTGAAAAAGGAAAAGCCGACAATGTTATTGAAAAAATTACCCGCAATGGAAAAACCTATTTCAACATCAATGATTATGACAAGTTACACGATCTTTTCGGCCAATTATTACGCGAAACACAACGCATAAAATCAGAAGGCGATTTTGCCGCTGTTGAAAAATTAGTGGAAGGTTATGGCGTAAAAGTTGACCAAAAATTACATGCTGAAATATTAGAACGCAACAAACAGTTTGAATCTGCACCGTACAGCGGATTTGTAAATCCGGTACTCGTACCCGAAACCAATGATGCCGGTGAAATTACAGATATTAAAGTGACACAACCCAAAGACTTTGCAACCCAGATGTTAAACTATGCAAAAACGTATAGTTTTTTACCTGAGAAAAATTAAAATTTGTCATAAAAAAAGTCCGTTTCTAAGGTTAGAAACGGACTTTTTTATCGGTTAAAACGATTATTTTTTCTTTTTAAAAATATAACGCGTGATATAGATACCATTGCTATCGCCTTTTCCTCCGGCAGACTCAACGCCACTGGTAACAAAAGCCAATTCCCAACCTTCTTTAATCATATCATTAATTTTTGAAGTTACAATGGCATCGTTGGTAGCAATATTTTGGAATCTAATCCCTCCAATATTATAAAAGTTCAACAGTTTTGTTTCATCAAAACCTTTCACCCTCATTTCCTTTCTATTCGACTTGTTTCTGCTGTTGTCTTCTTCCGTTTGGGTAGAAGTGTATTCTTTATAATCTCTCTTATCATTGGTTGACATTAATCGCGAACGCCCTAATCCGTTAGGTACGATAGACTCAACACTTGTAATAATTTTATACTCTACAGATTGAGCATTTACACTTACTATTGTTGCCACGAGCAACAAGCTGAATAACATAATTTTTTTCATTAATTGATTTTTTAAATTGTTATATAATTTTTTCTCAAAGATAGTGCCAAAAAAAATAAATATCGTTAATATTGTTAAAATTTCAAGGCATGCACGGAGTCGTTATAAAATCTACCGGAAGTTGGTACAGTGTCAGGGCGCACGATGATGATACCGTCTTCAAATGTAGAATACGCGGTAAGTTCCGCATTAGCGGTATTAAAAGCACCAACCCGATTACCGTTGGCGATATTGTAGATTTTGAATTGGAAAAAGATAGTGACAAAGGCATCATTACAAACATTCATGACCGAAAAAATTACATCATTAGAAAATCGGTAAACCTCTCTAAACAAACGCATATTATTGCTGCCAATATAGACCAGGCTTTTCTATTGGTTACCTTAGAAAACCCATCGACATTCACCTCTTTTATAGACCGGTTTTTGGCTACTGCCGAAGCCTATTCTATCCCGGCTATCATCATCTTTAATAAAATAGATTTATACGATAAAAAACTTGCCTTACAAAAACAAGAATTAGAAAAAATTTATAGAGCCATCGGGTATGAATGTTTGGATGTATCGGCCACCGAAAAAATAAATATCAACAAGTTAAAGATTATGATGAAAGATAGGGTGAGTATGTTTTCAGGGCATTCGGGGGTTGGCAAATCGACTTTAATCAATGCCATTCACCCAGAGCTAGGCTTAAAAGTTTCTGAGCTTTCGGTACAGCACAATCAAGGGCAGCATACAACCACTTTTGCCGAAATGTTTGCGCTGCCTTTTGGAGGGTATATCATCGACACACCCGGTATCAAAGGTTTTGGAGTGGTAGATTTTGAAAAAGATGAAATTGGGGATTTTTTTCCTGAAATTTTTGCCTTAAAAAAAGATTGTAAATTTAATAATTGCCTACATGTAAACGAACCCAATTGTGCGGTGAAATTGGCTGTTGCAAATAATCGTATTGCCAAATCTAGGTATCACAGTTACTTGCAATTACTCAAAGGCGAGCAAGAAAATTACAGGGTAGATAATTATCTTTAGGCATGGGCTAGTAGCTGTTAGTTCTGAAAAATACAAAACAAACGAAATGAAAGTAGTATTACAACGCGTGGCTGAAGCCTCTGTTACCATTGACAAAAAAGTGGTGAGTAGCATTAAAAACGGACTCCTAGTCTTATTAGGCATTACCAACAATGATAGCGTAAAAGATATTGAATGGCTGTCAAAAAAAATAGCCAACTTGCGTATTTTTAACGATGAAAACGGAGTGATGAATAAATCGGTTATCGATACTAAGGGCGAAGTGATTGTGGTAAGCCAATTTACTTTATTGGCAAGTACAAAAAAAGGCAATCGGCCTTCATATATCAAAGCGGCAACACCTGAAATTGCCATTCCGCTTTATGAGCAATTCATCGCTCAACTTGAAAAAAAGCTGGGCAAAAAAGTGGGTACCGGCGTTTTTGGTGCCGATATGAAAATTAAATTATTAAATGACGGGCCGGTGACCATCCTTATAGATTCTGCACAAAAAGAATAAGCCATCATACTTTTTTTTAATCTTATTCGTTTTTTTAAGAGTAATGACATATATCATTATTTGAAAGTTAATTAACAACTACATTTGCTCTCTGAAAAAATAATTTATTTTGTATTAAAAAAATATTACTTTAGTCGTCGCTAAATACATACCCTATATGAAAGTTCAACCCACGCTACTGTTCATACTTCTTATCAATTTTCAATTTCTTTTTTCGCAAGATGTCGGATTAAGTGTTTTTACGATTCCTGATAGTTTAACCCAAAATGCCAATGCCGTAGTACGGTTTGACAATACCAGTATTGCATTAGAGTCATCAAAGAAAATGAAAGTTAAGGTAAAGAAGGCCATAACGGTATTGAATAAACTAGGAAACGACAATTCTGAAATTGTTGTTTATTATGACAAGTCAAATCATATTAAAAGATTAAAAGCCATTGTTTACAATGCTTTGGGAAAAGAAATCAAAGATATTTCTAAAAAAGACTTCAAAGATTACAGTGCTGCCGATGGTTTTTCGCTCTTTAATGACGGGCGGTTAAAATATTATGAATACATTCCTACTTCTTATCCTTATACTATTTATTACGAGTATGAAGTAGAGTCTTCCAACACAGCTTTTATCAGAAGGTGGCAGCCTATTGATTCGTACAACCAAAGTGTACAACAGAGTATTTTTACCATTGTTTTTCCTAATGACTTAACCATTCATAAAGTAGAAAAAAAATTTAAAGGGTATCCTATTGATAAAAATATAAGTACCGGAAGCCTATCCTACAAACTAAATGCAATGCCTGCTATCAAATACGAAAACTTGGCACCGCCTTTAATAAATATAACGCCGTTGTTAAAATTGGCTTCCAACAAGTTTAGTTTAGAAGGTATTGAGGGTACGGCAAACAACTGGAATGAATTTGGAAAATGGATGTACAACAACCTTCTTTCGAGCAGGTCAGAAATTCCGGAAGCCACAAAATTAAAAATCAAAGAGTTGGTAAAAGATGTTGAAAATCCTATTGAAAAAGCCAAAATTGTTTACGAATATGTACAAAATAAAACGCGGTATATTAGTGTGCAAGTAGGAATTGGAGGTTGGATGCCCATGCTTGCAAAAGATGTTGACAGGCTTGGTTATGGCGATTGTAAAGCATTGACAAACTATACCAAATCATTGATGGATGTGGCGGGCGTAACATCGTATTACACCGCCGTATACGCTGATAATCCAAAACAAGATATGGAACGAGATGTTGTCTCGGTACAGGGCAACCATGTCTTTTTATACATTCCTTCCAAAGAAAAAGATATATGGTTAGAATGTACCAGCCAATCAGTACCGTTTGGCTATCAAGGAACTTTTACAGATGATAGAGAAGTTTTAGTAATTTCACCCGAAGGCGGGCAGCTAAAACATACTAGTGCCTATAAAGACACCGAAAGTTTTCAAAAAACACATGCAACGTACACAATAACCCCTGAGGGTGGTATCAAAGCAACCGTTAAAATTAGCTCAGCCGGCGTACAATATAGAAATCATTTTAGCCTAGAAAAGCAGTCTAAAAGAGATGTTGAAGAGCATTATAAAAGTAGGTATTGGCCGTATATAAATAACATGGCTATTGATAATTACCATTTTGTAAATGACAAAGACAGTATTGTTTTTAATGAGTTTGTCACCCTAAAAGCTGCTGATTATGCTTCTTTTAGCGGGGATAGGATGTTGTTTGCCCTCAATGCTTTTAACAGGCTTACTTATATCCCTAAACGATACAGAAACAGAAAATTACCCCTTGAAATATCAAGAGGTTTTATTGATAAAGATGAATTCGAAATCATCCTTCCCGATACGTATGACATAGAAGCTATCCCCAACGATATTACCATCGAAAACAAGTTTGGCTTATATCACTTATCAGTAGAAAAAATAAATCCCACCAAGCTAAAATACACGCGCACTTTATTGATTAAAAAAGGAGAATACCCTAAAGAAGATTATAAAAATTATAGAAGTTTTAGAAAAAAAATAGCCAAACTCGATAAAACAAAAATTGTACTCATTAAAAAACAATCATGAAAAAAATCATATTAATTGCTCTATTATTAGTTGCTACATTACCCGTTACTTTCGCCCAAAATACTAAATTCGGCAAAGTCTCAAAAGAAGAATTAGAAGAAAAATACTACCCACTAGACTCTAGTGCCAACGCGGCCTACCTGTACAGAAAACGAAATACTTATACAGTAGTTACCAATGGTGAAATACAATTGATTACCGAAATACAAACGAGGCTGAAAATCTACAATAAAAAAGGATTTGATTGGGCTACCAAACAAGTTGCCCTGTACGGCGACAATAGTAGCCGCCAAAGAATGTCAGGCATAAAAGCGGTTACTTATAATTTAGAAAATGGCAAAATAGTAGCAACGAAACTCAATAAAAAAGAAATCTTTAGCGAAAATAAAACAGATGGCCTTACCATCAAAAAGTTTACGATGCCCAATGTAAAAGTGGGGTCTGTACTTGAATGGACATACAAAATTTACTCTCCGTTTATTGCCAGTATCGATGATATGGTAGTACAGCATAAAATACCCGCTAAAAATCAAGAATTAAGGGTTAAGTTATTAGAATGGTTTTATTTCAATAAACGCCAAAAAGGTTATTATCCTTTTAGAATTCATGAAACCTCTATGTCAAATTCAAGTTTTGATACTAATGATAAAGTATTGGAAATAAAAATTAAAAATGTTCCGGCACTCATTGAAGAACCTTATGTCAATAGCATGGATAATTATGCAACGGCTCTTCAATTAGAAATTGCAGCGTTAAATGCACCCGTACTTCAAGTGTATAAAACTTTTGCGACAAGTTGGAGCGAAATTTCAAAAGAGATTTATAAAAGTCCCTATTTTGGAGGCCAGTTAGCAAAAAACTCCTATTTTAAAGAAGATTTACAAAACGTAGTTAATGCTACCGCCCCGTTAAATGAAAAAATTATTAAAACCTTTCAATTTGTAAAAAGCAAGGTAAAATGGAATGGTGTTTATTCTAAATATGCATCTAAAGGTGTAAAAAAAGCCTATAAAGAAGGGGTGGGCAATGTTGCCGACATTAACTTAATGTTGGTTGCCATGTTACGCAATGTGGGTGTAAATGCCAATCCGGTATTGGTAAGTACCCGAGATAATGGCATCCCTTTATTTCCAACGTCAAAAGGTTTTAACTATGTGATTGCCGGTGTAGAAATTCAAGATGGCGTAATATTACTAGATGCTACTGAAAAATACAGCTTGCCAAATATACTTCCGTTGAGGGATTTAAATTGGGAGGGGCGTATTGTTCGCCAAAGTGGCAGTTCTAATTCTGTACGCTTATTTCCTACAAAACATTCTAAACAAACTTGTTTTTTAAATACTAAGATTGATGACGAGGGACTTCTTACCGGTATTGAAAGAGTTTTATATACTGATTTAAGAGCGCTACAAAACAGAACCCATTATAATAAAGTTTCTGAAAATGAATTGGTTGCAAAGATTGAAAAAGATAATGACGATATTGAGATTGATGATTTTAAAACAATGAACGAAGATGACCTTTCAAAATCTTTAATCTATCAATTTAATTTTGAAACCGATAATCAAATAGAAGAAATTAATGGTAAATTTTATTTTTCGCCATTGCTTTTCCATACCGAAAAAGAAAATCCATTTAAACTAGCAGAACGCCAATTTCCGATAGATTTCGGAGTGCCTTGGGAAGAAAAATATTCTATTTCTGTCGAAATTCCGGAAGGCTATGCCATCGAATCTAAACCCGAAAATGTAGCCTATGCATTACCTGATAAATTAGGCACTTATAAATTTGCAGCAATCGTAAAAGGCAATAAATTACAAATATTATCCGATACTAAAATCAATTTCCCCATCATTTCCCCTATTCATTACGGGGCTTTAAAAGCATTTTATAAGAAGATGATTGACAAGCAATTAGAAAAAGTGGTTCTTGCCAAAAAATAATTCTTAAACTATATTAAATAATGAAATCCCTTTCAATACTTATTATAACATTTATGATAATTTTTGTTCGGCAGAGTTATGCCCAAAATATCAAATTCGGCAAAGTCTCTAAACAAGAATTAGCAGAAAAATATTACCC
>DRQI01000430.1 GCA_011330545.1 Flavobacteriia bacterium | reverse complement strand
GCACCGAAAAAATACTTGGCTATACCTGTGATGTATGGGATGTAAATGGCGCCAAACAATGGATGTATAAAGGAGTAGTTTTAAAACTTAAAATAACGGTGATGGGCATTACAACACTTAAAGAAGCTACCAGTGCTAAATTTAATACTACAGTTGCCCAAAGCCATTTTAAACTTCCCGATTTCAAAATTCAAAAAGAAGAAGGTTTTTTAGATAATCAAACGTATGATGATGAAATGAAAAAAACCGACGCTCAAATGGAAAAGATGAGTAAGATGTCTTTTGAAGAATGGAAAAAAATGGCATTGAAGGATAAAGAAGATGAAGAAATACAAAATATGAGCGAAGAAGAATTACGCCAAACCTATAATATGATTCAAAAAGTAATAAAAATGAGAAAAGGGAATTGATAAAAATTGCTATTTGAGAGAAATGCCCCGATACAATGATGATAGAATTGTATTGGGGTTTTTTGTAAAAAAAGAGCGAGGAGCTTACACTATAGTATAGTCTGATTTTCCGCCCGTTTTTTGAATCAATTTCACTTCTTTGATCACCATTTTTTGTGAAATGGCCTTACACATATCATAAATAGTTAATCCGGCCACAGAAGCGCCGGTTAAGGCTTCCATTTCTACCCCTGTTTTCCCGTCAATTTCAACAGAGCATACAATTTCTACATGGGCTGCATCAGTAATTGAAATATCAATGTCAATTCCGTTTATTTGTAAAGGATGACACATAGGAATCAAATCGGATGTTTTTTTAACTGCTTGAATACCGGCAATAATAGCCGTTTGAAAAACAGGCCCTTTTTTGGTAATAATATCATCATTGTTAAAATGTGAAATAATCTCATTCCCTAAATATAGAGTGGCTTTGGCAATGGCTTTGCGGTTGGTAATTTTTTTATTGCCAACGTTTACCATTTGCGGTTGGTTTTTTTTGTTGATGTGTGAGAATTTTGATTCCATTTATTTTTTATTTCTATTTACGACGTCAATATATCTAAAATCCATATAGGTTAAATTCGTTTTACCCAATAAATCTTTTCTCATTTCAAGAATTATCGTTCCTATTAATTCTCTACCTAAATTTGGATTTGGTGTGTTCCCTTCTTCTTTCATTAGTAATTGTATCAAATTATTAATTGATTTTATTACTTCATCTGAACTATACAGCCAAGATTTATATTGTTTTTCCAAGAATTTAATTTTTGTTTCTGCCGAGGCAGTTGAACCAACGAAACCTTGTAAAGCGATTATTAAATTTAGAAATAGCTTCTTTTTTTCTTGATTTTATTGTGAAATAATATGTAAAATAACTACTCAAAATTGCTGTTAGAATTAGCAAAATTATTAACAATATAATATATTTTTTACTTCCATTCTATCAAGTTTTTACGTAATTAATTTTCATCTCCTTTAATAGATTTTTATAATCTGACAGGTCTAATTTTCCTCTGTGTGACTCCGTGCTTCTCTGTGAGTCTCTGTGTAATAAATATCCGGATTCCTGCCTCCGCAGGAATGACAAACTATCGATACATAATCAACGGAAATACTTCTCCTTTTTGAAATTCACTTCTATCGTCAGGTAGTTCTAAAAACCCATCGGCATCGGCTAAATTGGCCAAATCTCCAGAACCATTACCAACCATTGGAGTTGCTAGTAACATTCCGTTTTTATTCGTTAGTTTAACTTGTAAAAAGTATGTAAGGCTTGGTTTAAAAGTAAAATTTTCTGCCAATATTGCTCTCTGATGGTTTTTAAAGTCAAGCCCTACAGATTTTTTATACCAAGGATAAAAATAGTTAACACAACCTACGAAGGTAGAAACCGGATTTCCCGGAAAGGCAAAAACTACAGTATGAGATTCCCTACCTTGCCGGTAGGCAGGTTCGCTCCGTTTCACACGCTCTGAATGACTTTCACCCGTGCCTGAAGACACTTTGTGTCCAAACCAAAAAGGTTTCCCGGGGCGCTGTTTTACCTTGTGAAATAACTTTTTAACGCCTAATTCATCTAAAATCTCAGGTAAATAGTCAAATTTTCCTTTACTCACCGCTCCGCTAAATAACAACACGTCATAATCTTCTAAAAACTGAGCTATTTTTTGTTTTAACAAAGGTTTGTCATCTGTAATATGGGCAGAATCTGCTTGAATTTTTAAGGATTGTAATAGCGCTACTAAGGTATATGAATTGCTTCTGCGTATTTGATGTACCCATGGTTTTTCTGATACTTCTACCAGTTCATCACCCGTTGAAACAATCATTACTTTGGGTTGTTTGGCAACTTTTACAGTTGACTTGCCCACGGTGGCAAAAACGCCAATTTCAGCAGCAGAAATTACCGTATTGCTATTGATTAAAACATCATTTTTTTTACGGTCTTTTGCCTGTAAATGTACATTTTGCAACTGCTTAATTTTATCTAACTGAACGGTTGCTATTCCGTTGGTAATTGTTACCAATTCATACGGAATTACCGCATCTGCATTCTTAGGCAACACGGCTCCGGTCATTACTTCAATGCAATTCTCTTGATTTTTTAAGGTTAATTGTTTACTCCCTGCTGCTTGTATGCCTTCAATTGGAAAATCTCGTACTCCTTTATGAAAAGTATCGTATACAACCCCAATGCCATCCATACTCACCCTGTTAAAGGGTGGAAAATCTCTGTCGGCTCGAATGTTTTCTTTTAAAACCCTTCCTAATGTTTCTATAAACGGAATTTC
>DRQI01000429.1 GCA_011330545.1 Flavobacteriia bacterium | reverse complement strand
GATGGGGATGGGGCGTTTGGATTTTTCGGCAATTTATAAGTATTTGGAAATGCACAGTTCTAAATAACGTACGTCTGATATCATCAAAGCACTTCATATCTTACAAGTATTTTGATTTTCAATACGCTGTCATTCCGACAAAGGAAGAATCTCTATTGAGCTTGCTTTAAGCATTAGAAAAACTATTACATTTTGAAATTACTTTTTTATTTAAAGACAACATACAGCTAACTTGAGATTGAGAAGCATTTCGATAGCTATCGAAATGCTTCTCAATGAAGCCGAAGTACTCAACATCATAACAAACAAAAAGTTTTATTTAACCCAAAGGGATAATTTGCCTGCAAACTTGACTCTTGCCATACGTTTTCAATCGCGAATCAATGGCATGGTAGAACAGCGCAACAGTCCTTCTTGTTTGGCAATTTCGGCGTAGGGCACTTCTTCAACAGTAAATCCTTGTGCCCTAAGCCAAGTATTTAATCTATTGAAATTTTGTTCAGAAACCACTACCTCTTCTGAGATAGAAAAAATATTAGAAGTCATGGCATACATCTCGTCTTTGGTAATTTCAAATACATTTTCTTTGCCAAAATAGTCTACCAACCACTGATATTCTTCCTCTCTTAGAAATCCGTTTTTATGAATGATAGCCTTGTCTTTACCTACAGGTTGAAAACAACAGTCTAAATGCAATGCGTTTTCTTTGGCATCGGTATTTGATTTGCACAATTCAAATGCTTTTATCTTTTTATGAGGAAATAGCTTTTTTATAAAATCAACAGCATATTTATTGGTACGTGCCGTAATATAATTGGCATAATCGTCTCCTGTATAGGTTCCTATAAAAATATATTCATTCCAAGGCATAACATCGCCGCCTTCTACATGTACTTCTTCGGGTGGTATAATCCTATTTTTTTCAGGGATTTGTTTGTAAATAAAATCAATGGCATCTAATTCTTTTAACCTATCGGGTAAAATATTAGACTTTATCATTTTGTCTTCTATCACAAAAGCAATATCACGTGCAAAAATCTGATTTACATTTTCTAATACTTTCGGCCGATAAACCGTTACGCCATATTTTTCTAATACTGCGGCAAAGGCTTCTATCTCAAGTATCATATCTTTTTCTTTGGGATAGGTACCCGCCAATACATGCGCTCTCGATTTTGGGTCGTAACAGTCTTCTACAGCCGGAACCGGCCCATTACTTTTAGCAGTACCTAAAACAACTGCCCTTAACCTTGCTGTTTCGTTTTGTATATTTAATTGTAGCATTATTTACCTACATAAAAATGCCATTTTACCCCGAAGGTTCGAGAATAAGAATGACATTTTAATTCTAAGTTATCAATTATCTTTTTTCTATCGGTATAAATGGCCTATGGGTTTTACCAATATAAATTTGCCTCGGGCGGCCTATGGGTTCTTTACGCAAACGCATTTCTCTCCATTGGGCAATCCATCCCGGCAAACGGCCTAATGAAAACATTACGGTAAACATTTCGGTTGGAATGCCTAAGGCGCGATAAATGATGCCGGAATAAAAATCTACATTGGGATATAGTTTTCTATCGACAAAATACGGGTCTTCCAAGGCTTCTTTTTCCAATCCTTTGGCAATTTCGAGTACGGGATCTTCTACTCCCAAATCTGCTAATACCTCGTCGGCTGATTTTTTTATAATTTTCGCCCTTGGGTCAAAGTTTTTATAAACCCTATGCCCGAAGCCCATCAATCGGAATGGGTCGTTTTTATCTTTGGCTTTGGCCATATATTTTTTTGTATCGCCATCGTCTTCTTTAATGTTTTCTAACATTTCTATTACGGCTTGATTGGCACCTCCGTGCAATGGCCCCCAAAGTGCTGAGATACCTGCCGAAAGCGAAACAAACAGGCCGGCATGTGACGACCCTGTGATGCGTACCGTACTGGTAGAGCAATTTTGCTCATGGTCGGCATGTAATATTAACAGCTTGTCTAAGGCATCTAAAACAATAGGGTTTTGTACATATTCTTCATTGGGTTTTTGAAACATCATTTTCAATATATTTTCAACATATCCCAATGAGTTGTCTCCATAAACAAAAGGCAATCCTTGCCTTTTACGCATGGTCCATGCTACCAATACCGGAATTTTTGCCAAAATTCTAACAATGGCGTTATACATCGCTTCTTCTGAATCGACATTTACCGAAGAAGGGTTAAATGCCGTCAATGCACTAGTCAACGATGCCAATACTCCCATCGGATGTGCCGATTTAGGAAATGCATCAATAATCTTCTTTAATTCTTCGTCTACTAACGATTCATTTTTTATGTCTGAATGGAATTTTTCTAAGGTTTCAGCATCGGGCAACTCACCAAAAATGAGCAGGTAAGCAACTTCTAAAAAATCTGCCTTATCGGCTAACTCTTCGATATCATACCCTCTGTACCGAAGGATGCCTTTTTCTCCGTCTAAAAAGGTAATACCACTTTCACACGAGCCGGTATTTTTATACCCGGGGTCTAATGTTATCACTCCTCCTGTGGCACTTCTCAATGTTTTTATATCAATACCTATTTCATTTTCTGTTCCTTTCACTAACGGAAATTCATAAAATTTGCCATTAATTTCTAACCTTGCTTTATCTGACATATATCTAAATTATTT
>DRQI01000428.1 GCA_011330545.1 Flavobacteriia bacterium | reverse complement strand
TCGTTGCAAATTCTTTGTTCTTAACAAGGCCCATTACCGCATTTATCACGGCAACAATTAAAACTGCCACTACAATATATGCCCAATAAGAATGTACTATTTTCATCATAATATGTGCTTTTATAATTTGGGTAAATGTACTAAAAATTAGTCATAAAAAAACTCACATCTCGATAGTTACCAAGATGTGAGTTTTAAAAATATAGGTGCTGAATTAGTTAAAGATATACCTTAAACCAATTTGCATTTGCCATCTAGAACTCAATAACCCTGAATCATCAATTCTGTCAAGGTTTGCGGCATTATTAGGATTGAAACTAAATGTTGGTGTTGTACCATCTGATTCAAAGCCTTCAAAATTTAAGAATTGCGAATTGCTAGGCCTAAAGTTTACTTTACCCCAATCTTTATTGATTAAGTTTGTGAAATTGAAAATATCAAAACTTAATTGTAATGTATTTTTCTTAAAAATAAAGTCTTGTAAAAACTTTAGATCTACAATATCACTCCATGGGCCTCTCACAGCATTTCTTTCTGCATATTTACCCCTTCTGGAATTTAGGTATGAGTCGCTAGAAATAAAAGCATTTAACTCATCCCAGTTATTAGTGGTTAAATGGATATCACCGGGGCCGGTAGGAACATAGATCAATGATGTAAAATCTCTAGAGTCATCATTTTGTAACCTGCTTGCCCTTCCTCCATAAGTATATGAAAATGGCCTTCCTTGACTACCTGTATACACGACACCAAAAGTTGATTTTAAATTTTCAGACCATTTCTTTTCGTAGCTTAGATTTGCTACAACTCTGCTTCCGGCAGAAAAATCAGACCTTGTTACCGGTAAATTAGAATTTTTACCATTTACGTTTTGAATGCCTCTCCATTGAGAACTGTTTTGAGATGAGGTACCATCAAAAATAGCGAAGGCATCACCGTAAGAATATGAAACACTACCTTGGAAACCTTTTTGGAATGATTTTGACAATGTACCTACAAAATTCCAAGTTTCACCTTTAGTGGTATTTGAGGCTAAAATAATTCTGTCGTAAACACCATCTATTTCATCTCCTCTATTATATCGAAGCCTATTGTCACCTGTACCGGTCAATCTACCAACAGCTCCTTTTAGGTTAAGGTTTTCATAGTAGATATTGTATATTGTTTTTTGATATAAGATATCTCCTGAAAATGTTAACCCTGCCCATGGTAATTTTTGGTCAAATGCTATATTTGCTTTTAACACTTGTGGCAATTTAAAATCTGAGGAAAATAAATCTATGTTACCACCATGTTGGCCTGTACCGGGAACGGCACCAACGGGTTGGCTGTTTACATCTGGATTAAATGGCGCAATGGTATCTCCGAAATCAACATCTTGGAATAAGAAACCTCCGGTAACACCATTGTTATTATAAGTACCCCCCGGCCATACCAATGGCAGCCTAGAAGTAAAGATTCCGAAACCACCTCTCACTTGTGTTTTGCTCTCGCCTTTAACATTCCAGTTAAACCCTACTCTTGGAGCAATGTGCAATGAATTTGCAGGCCCTCTACCCACTTTTGCTCCTTGTAAATCTTTTCCTTCTGCTTCTAATAGCGGAATGGTTCTATTGTTAAAGTCATCATTTACCGGGCCGTCTTCCCAGAAAGGCATGTCAAAACGCAAGCCAACTGTAAACTTAAAGTTATCAGAAACCTGAACTTCATCTTGTGCATACACACCGGCTTGAAATACTTTAAAATCAGCAGATCCTGAAGAGGTATCGCCGGCACCCGGGCTCACTAATGAATATCCTCTAAGGAATCTATCTATATTTCCGTCAAAGAAATCTTGTAAATTGTCGTATTGGTATTGGCCATAGTTAAAAGCAAAAAACAAGTTTTTAACTTTAGACCATTCGTTATGTGTACCTAAAGTAATGGTATGTTTGCCTTTATAGATTTCAAAATTATCAGTCAAGGTAAAAATATCTTGATCTAACAAGTTGGCTGTTGAAAAGGGTTCTGCACCAAACTGAATCGTACCTGACCCATCTCTAATAACTACTGTTGGGAACGGGTCTCCCGAAGGGTCTCTATCATCTCTTACTCTTGTATATCCTAAAATTAAGCTATTGGCAAATTTAGAGCCAAAATTAGTGTTTAATTGCAAAGAGGATGTATTCGTAATTGAGGTAAAAAATTCAGACCCGTTTAAAAATCCGATAAAACCTCTATTAGAATTTCTAGATTCTAAATTAACCGCTTTTGTATAATTATGTTTTAATGACAATTTATTATTTTCACCTAAGTTAAAATCGAATTTTGCCGTAACCTTATCACTTACTAAGGTAAAATCATTTTGATCAAATACTCCCACATCATAGTTGTAATTGTTTTGAACAAATTGTCTCAATTGTTCTAAATCTGAAGCTCCGGCATCACCCACATAATTTGATACATTAAAAGGTTGTGGGGTTACATCGTCTTGTCTTTCATATAATAAGAAGAAAAATGCTTTGTCTTTAATGATGGGCCCACCAATTCGAATTCCGTACGTTTTAGCGTCAAAATCGTTTAGCTTTTCTCTTGTTCCACCTGCTGGGACTAAGTCAACAGGAGTTTTTCCTGCCAAACTTTCATTTCTTGTAAAATAATAAGCCGAACCTTTAAATTCATTCGTACCTGATCTGGTAATAGCATTGATAGCGCCACCACTAAAACCACCGATTCTAACATCAAAAGGCGCTACTTGAATTTGAAATTGTTCAATAGCATCTATTGAAAAAGGCGACACTCCTGTTTGCCCTCCATTAGTACCGGAACCTGCTAGGCCAAATACATCATTACTAATAGCTCCATCTACATAAACGGCATTAAACCTATTATTATTTCCTGCTAAAGAGATCGAAAAACCATCATTTCCTTCTGAGATTTGCGCTTGGGGCGTAACCCTGACAAAATCTGCAATTGAACGCGATGCAGATGGTAAATTGTTAATTTGTTTAGCACTAACGGTGGTTTCAGACCCTGTTTTATTACCGTCAAAAATACCTCCTGTTTGTGCAGTAATTACTACTTCTTCCAAGGTATTTGACGTTTCTGCCATCGTAGCATTTACCCGAAAGGTTTGACCTAATTGTAAATAAACATTGTCTTTAACATAATCGTTAAACCCAACATAAGAAATTGTAATTTTATAAGGGCCGCCGGCTCTCATATTTGAGATTCTGAATAGCCCATCAAAATCTGTGGCAGAACCATATTTTGATCCTGATGGAACATGAATAGCAACAACGTTGGCTCCCGGTAATGGGTCTCCATTATTATCAAGAACTTTACCGTTTAATGACGCGGTTGTATTACCTTGTCCAAAAATGGCTGATGTCATAAAAAGGCACATCAATACCATTAATAAATTCGTAATTTTTTTCATCGTATTTTGAATTAGTTTATAATTTGCGGAGCAAAAGTAATCATTTAAAATTAATTTAAACTTTAAGAAAAGATTAACTTTTCAACTCTTTTACGAAAATACTAAAATTTTTATACTCAGAAACTGCGAATACTATCAACTTATTAACATTCAACTTATTAAAGTTGG
This sequence comes from Flavobacteriia bacterium, assembly GCA_011330545.1. Classification (GTDB taxonomy): domain Bacteria; phylum Bacteroidota; class Bacteroidia; order Flavobacteriales; family Flavobacteriaceae; genus Aureibaculum. The sequence goes on along the minus strand of DRQI01000428.1, from coordinate 363 downwards.
CATACCATTTCCTTATATCTAGACACCGAGACGTATTGTAAGTTTATAAATATTTCTTTGCCAGCTCTTTACCTAATTCTACTCCAAATTGGTCAAAGCTAAAGATATTCCAAATATATCCTTGCACAAAAGTCTTATGTTCGTAGATAGCGATAAGGCTTCCTAAATTTTTTGGAGTTAATTTATTTACTGTCAGCATATTTGAAGGTTTGTTTCCGTCAAAGGTTTTAAACGGAAGCAATTGTGCTATTTTATCTTGCTTGTTGGCTAACTTTAACTCGAGGTGTACTTCTTCTTTTGTCTTTCCTAAATACAAGGCTTCTGCTTGGGCATAAAAATTAGCCATTAATTTATTGTGATGTT
>DRQI01000427.1 GCA_011330545.1 Flavobacteriia bacterium | reverse complement strand
TTTATTTAATATTTTGCCGATGTTCCTTCTCGGGGAATTGTCTTTTTAATAAATTCTCTAAGATGTTCACTGGCAGTTTTTAAATCTTCATGGCGTAAGTACATCATGTGCCCGCTTCTATATCCGTGAAAACTCAACCGGTCTTTTAACTTACCGCTAGGGTCAATCTGCCACATGGTATATTTTGCACCGAAATAAGTGGTAGCTCCATCGTAATACCCCGATTGAAACATTACGTGTAAATACGGGTTTTGTGCCATTGCCTGCCGTAGGTTATCCCTTGTATTGTCACGACTGTTATCCCATGGGTGTACATCGCCAAACATGTTGTATTTGACAGTTGTTTTATAATTTAGCTGTTCTCTAATATAATAATTAATGGCGGGTGTAAAAGCGTGTAGCCAAGAGGTAAGTTCGGCATTGTAATCGGGCTGTGAGCCGGCATCTTTTCTGTCAATACCCAAATAACGAGAGTCTAACCTGCCTATGGTAAAACCTTTATCGCGTTTTAATTCTTTCCAAAAAAAGGAAGTAGGCACACTGAGGTTGTTTTGTAAGATGGCTTTTTCTGAAAGTCCTGAATAATAAGCCATTTTAGCGGCTACTTCTTTCTTTTTGGCCATGTCTAAAAAACCACCTTTAGCGAGGGCAGGAATCACTTCATTGAGCGTATATTGTTCTACTTCGGGTAAAATTTCCGACAAATCTTTTTGTTGCAGCTTGGCAGGAAGCATTTTTTGATACCAGGCGGCGGCGGCAAAATAAGGCAAGTTTAATGCCGATGAAACCGGCCCGCCTACTCGAAGTACTTTGTAATCTGCCGGCGATACTAAGATAACGCCGTTTAAATACATCCATTGCCTATTTTGTAATTCTAATGCCAAACCCGAAACCCTAGTACCTCCATAGCTTTCGCCGATTAGATATTTGGGAGACCTCCATCGGTTATTATTAGTGACAAAAGTATTTACCCATTCGGCTAAATATTTAATATCTGCGTTGATGCCAAAAAACTGTTTGCGGTCAACTTTTTTGTCTTTATCGGTGTTGATAATCCTAGAATATCCTGTGTTTACAGGGTTGATATAAACAATATCGGCAACGTCTAAAATAGAATAGGGGTTTTCTCTAATACCATAAGGCTGTACAGGATAACCTTCATCGTCAATGTTTAAAATACGGGGGCCGGTATAGGCGATATGCATCCAGACAGAAGCAGACCCGGGGCCTCCATTGAATGAAATTAGCAGGGGCCTTTTAGTATCATTTTTTATATCAGAACGTTTGTAATACGTATAAAATAATGAGGCAATTACTTTTCCGTCTTTATCCCAAACAGGTTGTGTTCCGGCAGTGGCGGTATACGGGATAAGTTTATTTTTTATGGTAACCGTATGTTTAGTGGTTACCGCAGACTCCGGTTCTAGCTTTCGGTCTTGGGCAGACGAAAAAACTACAAAAAAGAATGCTATCAGCAGTGTAGCGTAATTTTTCATATTATATAAATTTATTTGTCGGGCGATTTGACAAATTGGGTTACACAAATATAAAATAAATAGAGCGGTTTTAGGGCTATTTAATAGTTGATATTATTAACAACTTTTTTTAGGCTTGTAATCAGAATTTAAGGTATTAAAACCGAATAGTGAAAGGCATTGAATGGTTTTATCTTTAAAAATAAAAAGTGCACTTGTTGAACTTGTTAATATAAATTGATTCTAAATAATAAGGATTATTATAAATTTTGATGGTATATTTAGCTGATAATTTAAAACGTATAAATTATGAAATTACGCTTTTTAGGATTCATCTTATTAATTTTCACCTTTATGAATAGTTTTGCACAACAAAAAGAGAACACTCCTTATTATTATCAAATTCCCGATGAACCCGAAAATTATACTGCGGGTACGGTCGCCGCAAGGCTGGTTGACGGATTGGGGTTTCGTTATTTTTGGGCAACAGAGGGCTTACGCGATATCGATTTGAATTATAGGCCTAATGATTCGGCCAGGACTGCCTTAGAAACCATTGATCATATTTATAATCTGTCAAAGGTCATCGTCAATGCTACAAAGAAAACAGCAAACGATTTTACTGTAAAACAGCCTGTTTTGACCTATCGGGAAAAACGAAATAAAACCTTGGAAAATATAAGGGCAGCGAGTGAAATCCTTAAAAAGGCAAGTGCAGAAGACTTACGAAATTTTAAGATTATCTTTAAAGGGAATAATGGCACAACCGAATATCCATTTTGGAATAATTTGAATGGCCCAATTGCAGATGCGATTTGGCATACGGGGCAGGTTGTATTGTTACGGCGCTCTTCCGGAAACCCGTTTAATGGCAATGTGAGTTTGTTGAAAGGCGAGTTGGTGGAAAAATGAATTTCAAGAAATGTTATGGCTTTACAGAAATTAAAAATCCAATAATTTACCGCAGTATTTTTACTATTGTGCTCATTATTTTAATGAGTTCATGTGCGCGAAATAGAAAAAAAGAGTTGTTGCGCTATTCTACCAATTCAGATTCAGCCTTATTTTTTTATAAAAAAGGATGGGAGCAGATTATGGATTATGGTGATTATTCTGCCGCTGAAGCATCGTATAGAAAAGCATTGGCATCTGACCCAAATTTTTTGGTAGGCAAGAGTGTATTGGCAAGGCTCACACCGAATTTGGAAGAGCGACTGGCATTTTATAAAACCTTACTAGAAGAGAAACACACCGTTAAAGGAGACGAACGCTTGGTGTTGGATGTTTATATCGCTTTAACCTATTATACAAATGTAAGAGACCAGCAACTTCCGGAAGCTAAAGAAGCATTGCAAAAAGCCCTTATATTGAATGAAAAGAATTTTGGCAAAATAGTACGCCGTTATCCTGAAGAGACCTATTTAAAATCAGAATATATTGAAGTACTTCACGCCTTGTACGGTGCCCGGGCGGCATTAGATTCACTTACTATATTAACTACCGAATCTCAGAAATCAAACCCGTTTTTATTGGGCTACAAAGCAATTTTAACCGCCGAATTAGAAAATTATCACGAAGCCCTTGGGTATGCTGAGGAGCTAAAAGAAATTTTAAAAGGGAAACATGTTGCCAGGCCCGATGCCATTTTAGCCGATATTTATGTTAAAATGAAAGATTATAAAACAGCAAAAATACATGCTGATAAAGCAGTGAAAATTGACCCTAAAAATGTAGACGCCGGCCGGTTAAAAAAGAAAATAGACAGTGCGTTGTCATATTGATTTTTCAAGTTGCCATAGAATAGGCTTCCTTTAGCCAATCAATAAGTTCAGAATCGATGTCAGCAACATTTGTTAGCCTAACACGGTGTGTACACATAGTGCCAAACGGGCCTGAATTTTCCAGGCGATTGGTAGTTGGTGTGCCTTTTAGTTTTAATCCTAAATCGATGCGTGTTTTTGTTGCCGGTTTTATCAAGGCGAATTGCCGTTTTCTTATCATACTTACACTTGTCTTTTTAGGTGTTTTCGTAATATCGGAACCAAATTTTGAAATCTCGGCAATCAGTTTATCATAAATGGGCTTTAGGGTTTCTTTGCCCTTGTATTGATTTGTTACTAATTCGGCCGGACTGTCTTGATTGCCTTTTGATAGGGCAACAATAGTATTTGCAAAACCATGGGTGACACGGTATTCGTTTTTTAGAAAACTAACAGCTTCGCCGTGTTTTGGAAAGTTTTTTGCTTTTAGAATCTTTGTCCATTCTTCTAACGTTTTGCCCGTTTTTTCAGGCATGTTAGCAATCATTGTTTGTAGTGCTTTGTCCATTTGTATTTTGATATTTTAGTTTCTCTAAAGATACAAAAAAGCCATAGCAACTTTGGCTATGGCTTTTAAAGTCCACTAAACATTGTTTCCATTCAAGCGTTTAAAAACAATACTTATTTTCTTCGGTAACTTTATCTGCGATGATATTTCTCAATTCAATAATATTCGGCATATTCACATATTTGATATAGCGTTTTAAGCCCATTAGCATCATGCGTTGTTCGTCACCTTCGGTAAATGAAATAATAGAGTGTTTGCCGGCAGTTTCAATTACATCTATGGCATGGAATAGATTTAATTGTGCCATGGCAATTTGCTCTTTTACTTTATCCCTACCGTGTTTTTTTGCCATTTTTTCGGCACGTAAAATAGCGGATTCTGCCATATAAATTTGGATTAAAATATTGGAAGCTGCCAACATCAATTGTTGGTGTTCTTCAATTTTTTCGCCATATTTTTGGAGTGCCGCACCCGAAACCATTAAAAATAGTTTTTTAAGGTTGGCGATAATTTGTTTTTCTTCGGCAAACAATATTGAATAATCGGGTTTTTCTAATGAAGGGATTCCGGTCAATTCACTAGCCACAGCTTTTGCCGGAGTCAATAAGTCTACATGGCCTTTCATGGCTTTTTTAATGAGCATGCCAATGGTTAACATTCTATTAATTTCATTAGTCCCTTCATAGATTCGTGCGATACGGGCATCTCTCCATGCCGATTCTATGGGAGTTTCTTCTGAGAATCCCATGCCTCCAAAAATTTGAATGCCTTCATCGGTACAATGTTGGGTATATTCAGAAACGGCAACTTTAAGGATAGAACATTCTATGGCATATTCTTCAACACCTTTTAACTCGGCTTCTTGATCGCTATCTTTTCCGTTGGCTTTACGGAGTTCAATGCGGTCTTCAATATTTTTTGCCGCCCTGTAACAGGCGGTTTCGCCTACCCAACAATTGGTTGCCATTTCGGCAATTTTTTGTCGTATGGCGCCAAATTTGGCAATCGGGGTTTTAAATTGTACACGTTCGTTAGCATATTTTATAGATTCGGTAATCACTCTTCGTTGGGCATCTAAACAGGCAGCTGCCAATTTTATTCTACCGACATTTAAGGCATTCATGGCAATTTTAAATCCGTTGCCCCTAGTAGACAGCATATTTTCAACGGGTACTTTGGTTTCGTTAAAAAATACCTGTCGTGTAGAAGAAGCCCGAATGCCGAGTTTGTGTTCTTCTTCACCCATGGTAATGCCGTTTTCAGGATCGTTTTCAACGATGAATCCGGTGATGTATTTATCGTCTTCTATACGGGCAAATACAATCATCAGGTTACAGAAGCCTGCATTTGATATCCACATTTTTTGTCCGGTAATACTGTAATATTTTCCGTCTTCTGATAAAACTGCTTTTGTTTTTCCTGAATTGGCATCACTACCGGCACTGGGTTCTGTTAAGCAATACGAGCCAAACCATTCTCCTGAGGCTAATTTCGGAACGTATTTTTTCTTTTGTTCTTCGGTTCCGTATAGGGTAATTGGCATGGTACCGATACCTGTATGCGCTCCGAAAGCGGTACTAAATGAGCCTGTAGCACCTGAGATATAATCACAAACAAGCATGGTATCTACGAAGCCCATTCCCATACCTCCGTATTGTTCGGGTACCGAGATACTCAAAAAACCTAATTCGCCTGCTTTTCGCATTAACTCTTCGGTTAAAGCATAGTCTTTTTGTTCGAAACGCGGTTTGTTAGGCCAAATTTCCCTGTCTACAAATTCTTTTACAGAATCTCGCATCATCTGTTGTTCTTCCGAAAAATCATCCGGAGTAAAAATATCTTCGCAATCGATTTCTTTTACGAGGAATTGCCCGCCTCTTAGTAATTCTTTGTTTGTTGTATCCATTATATTATAGATTTTAGTAGTTAGTATTGAGTATTGAGGTTTTCTTTTATTTCTCACTACTCAAATCTCAAATCTCAATTCTTATTAATTCAAAAATTCATATACTCCGGCTGCTCCTTGCCCGGTACCAACACACATGGTAACGATACCGTATTTATTTTTTCTGCGGCGCATTTCATTGAATAGCTGAACCGATAATTTAGCGCCGGTACATCCTAACGGATGGCCCAATGCGATGGCACCACCGTTTACATTTACGATATCGGGATTTAATCCTAAGCCTTTAATTACGGCTATAGATTGCGATGCAAAGGCTTCATTAAGCTCTACCAAATCAATATCTTTTAATTCGAGTCCGGCTCTTTTTAAGGCTTTGGGTACGGCATACAGTGGGCCAATACCCATAATACTGGGTTCTACTCCAACGGGGGCATAAGAAACAAGACGTGCAATGGGCGTAAGGTTGAGTTCTTTAACCATTTCTTCGCTCATTACCAACACAAAAGAAGCACCATCACTCATTTGTGATGAGTTTCCGGCGGTAACGCTACCTCCGGCAGCAAAAACCGGGCGTAATCGTGCCAAGGCTTCTAAACTGGTTCCTTTACGTGGGCCTTCGTCTTTGGTAACGGTATATTGCCTTTCTTTCTTTTTGCCGTTTTCATCGACATAAATTTGGGTTACGTCAATAGGAACGATATCGTCTTGAAAGCGGTTTTCGGCTTGTGCTTTTAAGGCTTTCATGTGCGAATGGTAAGAAAATTCATCTTGTTCTTCACGTGTTACTTTATATTTTTTGGCAACGGCTTCGGCGGTGAGCCCCATTCCCCAATAATAATCTTCATGGCCTTCTTTGGCAATGTTATAGTTTAATTCGGGTTTAAAGCCTGCCATAGGAACCATACTCATACTTTCGGCACCCCCGGCAATAATACAATCTGCCATGCCTGCCGAAATTTTTGCAGAGGCCATGGCAATGGTTTCTAGCCCTGAAGAGCAAAACCGATTTACGGTAACACCGGGAATATCAACGCTACTCAATCCCATTAAAGAGATTAAACGAGCCATATTCAACCCTTGGGCGCCTTCGGGCATAGCGCAACCAACCATGACGTCATCAATGCGTGAAATATCTAATTGTGGTACTTTTTTTAATAAATATTTAATGGTTTCTGAAGCTAAGTCGTCAGAACGCATAAACCGGAAAGTTCCTCTTGGTGCTTTTCCTACTGCGGTTCTGTATCCTTGTACTATATATGCTGTTTTCATT
>DRQI01000426.1 GCA_011330545.1 Flavobacteriia bacterium | reverse complement strand
CATCACAGCACCGCAAACAAATTATAATAAAATAAACCAAAATTAACCAACCACCCTAAAAAAAAAGAGATATGTATGTAGTAAAAAGAGACGGCAAAAGAGAGCCGGTAATGTTTGACAAGATTACCGCAAGAGTACGTAAAATGTGTTACGGATTGAATAATTTAGTTGATCCGGTAAAAGTAGCCATGCGTGTTATAGAAGGCTTGTATGACGGCGTAACTACTTCAGAACTAGATAATTTAGCCGCTGAAATAGCAGCTACAATGACGGTACAGCACCCTGATTATGCCAAATTAGCCGCTCGAATCTCTGTCTCTAACCTACACAAAAATACCAAAAAATCATTTTCTGAAGTAATGACTGATTTATATACTTATGTAAATCCGCGTACCGGAAAAAAAGGGCCGATGATTGCCGATGATGTCTATAATATAATTATGGATAATGCCGAAAAATTAGACTCTACCATTATCTATAATCGCGATTTCGGATACGATTATTTCGGATTTAAAACCTTAGAGCGTTCCTATCTGTTGAAAATAAACGGACAAATAGTAGAACGCCCGCAACACATGTTAATGCGCGTATCAGTAGGTATCCATAAAGAAGATATCGATGCGGCCGTTGAAACCTACGAATTGATGTCAAAGCGTATGTTTACCCATGCAACCCCCACACTGTTCAATGCAGGTACGCCGAAACCCCAAATGTCATCTTGTTTTTTATTGCAAATGCAAGAAGATAGTATTGACGGAATTTACGACACCTTAAAACAAACCGCTAAAATATCACAATCTGCCGGTGGCATTGGCCTGTCTATACACAACATCAGGGCTAGGGGCTCTTACATTAGAGGCACCAACGGCACTTCAAACGGAATTATTCCGATGCTTCAAGTATATAATGATACTGCACGTTATGTAGACCAAGGAGGCGGAAAACGAAAAGGTTCATTTGCCGTTTATATGGAACCTTGGCATGCAGATGTTTTTGATTTCTTAGAATTGAAAAAAAATCACGGTAAAGAAGAAATGCGTGCACGCGACTTATTTTATGCCATGTGGATTCCCGATTTATTTATGAAGCGCGTACAAGAAAATGGTGATTGGACATTGATGTGTCCTAACGAATGCCCCCATTTGTTTGATACCTATGGCGAAGAATTTGAAAAAATATATACCGGCTATGAAAAAATAGGAAAAGGGCGTAAGACCATCAAAGCACGCGACTTGTGGGAGAAAATATTAGAAGCCCAAATAGAAACCGGCAATCCGTATATGCTCTATAAAGATTCGGTAAACAGAAAATCAAATCAAAAGAATTTAGGTACCATCCGTTCTTCTAATTTATGTACCGAAATTATGGAATATACCGCCAAAGACGAAGTAGCGGTATGTAATTTGGCATCTATCGCCTTACCGATGTATATAACAGAAAATCAACAAGGCGAAAAACAATTCAATCACAAAAAATTGTTTGACGTTACCAAAAAAGTAACCCGCAATTTAGATACCGTTATAGACCGCAATTACTATCCTGTAAAAGAAGCAGAAAATTCTAATATGCGCCACCGCCCTATCGGTTTAGGGGTACAAGGCTTGGCAGACGTATTTATTACGCTGCGCTTGCCGTTTACTTCAGATGAAGCCAAACAGTTAAATCAAGATATTTTTGAAACCATTTATTTTGCCGCTGTAACCTCATCCATGGAAATGGCAAAAAATAAAGAACCCTATTCTACTTATAAAGGCTCGCCAATGTCAGAAGGCGAATTTCAATTTAATATGTGGAATATCTCAGAAGATGACCTTAGCGGAAGGTGGGATTGGAAAAAATTACGCAAAAAAGTGCTGAAACACGGCGTGCGGAATTCGCTATTAGTAGCTCCGATGCCAACGGCTTCAACATCTCAAATTTTAGGAAATAATGAAGCCTTTGAACCCTATACATCAAATATTTATACCCGAAGAGTGCTCTCGGGCGAATTTATCGTCGTTAACAAACACCTTTTAGAAGATTTGGTAGCATTAGGTTTGTGGGATAACGATATGAAAGAACAAATTATGAGAGCCAATGGCTCTATCCAACATATTGACAATATCCCTCAAGAGTTAAAAGACCTCTATAAAACCGTGTGGGAAATGAGCATGAAAGATATCATTGATATGGCACGCCAACGAAGTTATTTTATAGACCAATCGCAGTCATTAAACCTATTTATGCAAGACCCTGATTTTGCTAAATTAACCTCTATGCATTTCTATGCTTGGAAATCGGGATTAAAAACCGGAATGTATTATTTACGTACAAAATCTGCCGTAAATGCCATTCAGTTTACGGTGTCAAAAAAGAAAAAAGAAGTTAAAGAACCCACCGTGGCAGTTACAGAAACACAAGTAAACACAATTATACCCGAAGGAAGTGAAATGACCCCCGAAGAGTATAGAGAAATGTTAGCACGTGCCAAAGAAGGCGAAGGAGATGATTGCTTAATGTGTGGTTCGTAAGATAATTTTAAAGATGCCTTTGTGTAAAATCTCGAAACACCGGTTTTGGGATTTTTTTTGATTTAACAGAATAAATGGAAGTTTTAAACTATAATGAATTTAAAGTTACCCAAGAAATGCTGGCGAGCAAATCAAAACGGTTTGTAAATTATTTGGTAGACCGTATTTTATTCAATTTAGTATTTTATGCCATAGGAGTCATTATCGTATTGATTGGTGAATTGTTAGGGAGTGATGAAATGTTACATTT
>DRQI01000425.1 GCA_011330545.1 Flavobacteriia bacterium | reverse complement strand
TGTCAAACTTTATTTTCAGTTCGTCATGTACGGTATACGGCCAAGCAGATACGATGCCCATTACTGAAAAAGCACCTTTTAAAGCGGCCGAATCTCCTTACGGAAATACCAAACAAATCGGAGAGGAAATCATTGCCGACACTACAAAAGCAACCCGTTTAAAAGCCATAGCATTGCGGTATTTTAACCCTATAGGTGCGCATAAAAGCGCTAAAATAGGAGAGTTGCCCATCGGGATTCCTCAAAATTTAATTCCCTTTGTTACGCAAACTGCAGCCGGTATTAGAAAGGAGCTATCGGTTTTTGGAGGTGATTACCCAACACCTGATGGCACAGCTGTTCGCGATTACATTCATGTTGTAGATTTAGCGAAAGCACATATTGTAGCTTTAAAACGATTGATTGAAAATAAGAATAGGTCAGATTTTGAAGTATTCAATATTGGCACCGGAAAAGGAAGTTCTGTATTAGAAGTTATCAGAGCCTTTGAAAAAGTATCCGGCCAAAAGTTGAATTATAAAATTGTTGGTAGGCGAGAAGGTGATATTATCGAGGCCTATGCTGATACTTCATTGGCTAATAATGAGTTAGAATGGAAAGCTGAGTATAATTTGGAAGAAGCACTGGCATCGGCATGGCATTGGCAGCAAACATTGAAATAAATAATAAATGAAAAATATACTCATCACTGGTGGGGCAGGGTTTATAGGCTCTCATGTAGTTCGATTATTTGTAAAATCGTATCCCGATTACCATATTTTTAATTTAGACGCGTTGACATACGCGGGGAATCTTGAAAATATTGCCGATATTGCCGAAGCTTCAAATTATACTTTTGTAAAGGGTGATATTAAAGATATTGCTTTTATCAACTCGTTATTTCAACAACATCGTTTTGAAGGAGTGATACATTTGGCTGCCGAAAGCCATGTAGACCGCTCCATTACCAACCCCAATGCTTTTATAGAAACCAATGTCTTAGGAACGGCTAATTTATTGAATGCTTTTCGAAATGTATGGCAAGATAATTATACAGGCAAATTGTTTTACCATGTTTCTACCGATGAAGTATACGGTTCACTAGGAAAAACCGGCTTGTTTGTTGAAACCACTCCGTATGACCCGCAATCGCCGTATGCGGCATCAAAAGCGGCCTCTGACCATATCGTTCGGTCTTTTGGAAATACCTATCAATTGCCTTTTGTAATTAGCAACTGCTCTAATAATTATGGTGCCAACCAATTTCCTGAGAAATTGATTCCCTTATTTATCCATAACGTTAAAAATAACAAACCCTTACCCGTTTATGGCGATGGGCAATACACGCGCGATTGGTTGTTTGTTGAAGACCATGCTATGGCCATTGACTTGATTTTCCATAAAGGGAAGGTTGCTGAAACCTATAATATCGGTGGATTTAATGAATGGACAAACCTCGATTTGATTCACCTGCTATGTGAACAACTGGATGAAAAATTAGGAAGGCCAAAAGGAGCCTCAGCCCAATTAATTACCTATGTAAAAGACAGGGCGGGCCATGACAGGCGTTATGCCATTGATGCTACCAAACTCAATAAAGAGTTGGGCTGGAAACCTTCAGTAACTTTTGAAGAAGGCTTAGCTAAAACCATCGATTGGTATTTAGAGCATGAAGATTGGTTAAAAAATGTTACTTCAGGGGCTTATAAAGAATATTATGCGAAGATGTATGGATAAAAAACCATAATGAGCAACGTTAAGTAAAAAGGGTAATGGGTAAAACCTTAACGCCACTCAAAATGGCAATGCTTGGTTGAAATTTATTTCAGTATTTGATTCATTTTACAAATCAAATTTATAAGTTAGTCCGGCAAAAACCTGCAAACCTTGCACTTTAAAATTTGCAAATTTTTGATAACTGCTGCTAAAGATATTATTTATCTTGGCAAAAGCGGTGAGCTTATCGGTAAATTTATAACCTCCGTTTATATTCAAATCAACATAATTACCTAAAGTAATCGCCTGTGATGCAATGTTTATGTTGGTAAATGTCAATTCATCTTTGCGTTCTCCAACAAAAAATAAATTGGCTCCGGCAAACCATTTATCCTGATTATAATTTGCAAATGCCGATGCTTTCAATTCGGGCACATTCCATACTTCCGCCAGAGACCCTCCGCTAAAACTTTGAAATTCAAGGCTGCCCCCAAATTTTAACTCTTTAGAAAAATCAACACTAATTTCTGCAAATGCCCCAAGGGTCTTGATATCGTCATATACTATTTGAAAAGAATTTCCCGCTTCATAACCTTTGGTTACCACTGTGGTTCCATCAGTTTTTGACGGATTTAACTTGTAGAGTGGTTTGTCTTTTTCGCTTTTATAAGAGGCTTTAAAATTATAACCCACATTCGATGCTAATTTTCCTTTAACACCGGCAAAAGCGTTGTATTGCTCGTCTGTTCGTTTGATTGTAAGAGTAGGCGATACAAAGGGGTTTTCATTGACATAAGCATTGTACGTATTTTGATGCAATCCACCGGTGGCTCCTGCGTAAGCGGTTAATACCTGATCGATTAAAATATAAGAGGCCGTTACGTTGGGATAGGTATAAATTTTACTTTCTTCGCCGTTGGCAGAACCCGAACTATACAAAAGGTCTACCCCTAAATTAACTGTTAAATTATCGCGTAATACTTCAAAATTAGGATTAAAGCCAAGTGTAAAAAAACTGTAATCTATACTGTTGGTTGCGGCATAATTTTGAAAGAAATCGCCTTTGAGATATTCTAATCGTGCATTGGCATTGATATATTCTGAGGCAATGGGAAATTCTATCTTCGGTTGAATCAATACATGCAACTCTGAACTGCCTTCATCATCTGTAAGGTAATTCAGTTCTGAAGCGCCTCCTTGAAAAAAGGAATCTTTATAATCCATTTTGCCGCCCAAATAGATGTTGGTATATTTTTGGGTTTCGGCTAATCCGGCAATTACATTTTGACTAAAATTAATCTGTTCGGGCAAGCCATACCAATTGTATTTTTGAAACCGGAATCCACCGTTAAGTTGCCAATCGTAATCTCTTTCTTCTTGTTTGTAGAATAAATCTAACCTAGCATCTGCAAAATCGTCATTCAACACTACATTATCGATACCGCCTTTTGACGAATGATAGTTTAAAAACCCGCCAAAGTCATTATATCTGGTACTGTTGGCATGTGCAAAAATTTCTACTTGCGGCGTAGAAAAATTACCGAATCCGGCGGTGATAAAATTGTCGTAAATAGGGGCACTCGGGTCTACGCGCAATACTTTTGCTTTTCCTTTTGCCGGTGTAAATGTTGAGGCTACCGGAATGGAAAAAATACTGTATTGAATTTCTTTTTTCTTACTGATTTGAGTATCGTTTACCTCAGGTGACGACTTAATTTTAAAAGCATCTGAAACTGTTGGAGTGTAGGGTTTAACTACATTGATAACTTCTGTGCCAAGGGTATCCTTTTTCTTTTTTTGGGCAAAAGAAGCAGTAGTAACTAATAATAACGTAAAAATGAATGTTTTATATCTCATATAAATTGTTTCCTGCCAATGCAGAAATGATAATTTTTTAATTTTCATTAGGATTTACAGACTCATTGGTTTTGGCTTCTTCTCTTTTAATTTTTTGTAAGGCTGCTTTTGCCTCTTCTACAACATCTTTATATTGGGTAAAATTCTTAATAACACTTTCTAAAATATAGGTCGCCTGAAATGCATCGCCTAATTCATAAAAATTCTTAGCCATTACAATTAAGCCTTTTGCCCCGAAATATTTGTAAGCGGCATAATCGGCAACCAGTGTTTGTACTATTTTATTAGAAGCTTTGTATTCGGCATCTTTGTGTTTGAAATAGGCATCATAATACAAGGCTTCGGCTTTTAATTCGCCTTTGGCGATTTTTTCAACTTCCTTATAGGCTTCTTGTGCTTTGTCTTCGTCACCTGTCTTTATGGCTGAGC
>DRQI01000424.1 GCA_011330545.1 Flavobacteriia bacterium | reverse complement strand
GGTTACTAAAAGCAATGCCGGCAAAATGCAAAAGATTGCTGATTAACACCAATATCAAAAAGCCATTGTGATAAAATGTGTAACTTTGCGTAATTTTTTAGAAAGAGTATATGATATTATCGATGACCGGCTATGGTAAGGCTACAGTTGAGTTACCTCAAAAAAAAGTTACCGTAGAAATAAAAACACTAAACAGCAAAAATTTAGATTTAAACGTTAGGGTTCCTACTTACTATAGGGAAAAAGAACTCGAAATAAGAAGTAAACTGTCGAAACAGTTAGTTAGGGGGAAAGTAGATTTCTCAATCTTTATTGAAATTACCGGGAGTGAAACCACCACAATCATTAACAAAGAGGTTGTCAATAATTATATTGATCAATTGCGAACCATTGCAGTTACCTCACCTGAGAATACTTTAGAGATAGCCATGCGCTTGCCGGATGCATTAAAAACCGAACGCGAACAGCTAGACGAAAGCCAATGGCCTCTCATAGACAAAGCCATTGATGAAGCTGTTGAAAAAGTACTTACTTTCAGATTAGACGAAGGCAGTGTGCTGAAACAAGATTTTACCCACCGTATTCAAACTATCCAACACTTGTCAGAACAGGTAATGCGTTTGGATAAAGATAGGTTACTACAAATAAGAGAGCGCTTAGAAAAAGCAATTACAGAATTACAACAGACAGTTGATGAAAACAGGTTTGAACAAGAGCTTATATATTACTTAGAAAAATTAGATATTACCGAAGAAAAAGTACGGTTAAATAACCACTTAGATTATTTTTTGCAAGAGCTCAACAGCACTACCTCTAATGGCAAAAAACTGGGGTTTATCTCACAAGAAATAGGCAGGGAAATAAATACTACGGGCTCTAAATCTAACTTTGCACCCATGCAAAAAGTGGTGATACAAATGAAAGATGAGCTAGAGAAAATAAAAGAACAATTGTTAAACGTTTTATAAGTAAAAAGAAGTAAAAAATACTTAATTAATAATAATCTTAAAGGCTCTTAAACAAACCGATTGGTATGAAAACACGCTCATAAGCATAATAATTTATTAATAATCAGTTATTTAAGAGGTTGTTAATATTTATTATAATACCAACCAGTATATCCTTAAAAACAGAAAGAGGCAGATACTATGATGAAATCCACAAAAAATTCAATTAAAAAAAGGGGAAAATTATTGGTTTTTTCTGCTCCTTCCGGCTCCGGAAAAACAACCATTGTCAAATATTTGTTAGGTTTGGAATATTTGAATTTAGAATTTTCGGTTTCTGCCACTTCACGTGTCAAAAGGGGTAATGAAATAGAAGGAAAAGACTACTACTTTTTATCGTTAAAAGAGTTTAAAAATAAAATAAGAAATAACGAATTTTTAGAGTGGGAAGAAGTATATAGAGATTGCTTTTACGGTACCCTAAAAAGTGAGGTAGAACGCATTTGGGCAAAAGGGAAACACGTTATTTTTGATATTGATGTGGTGGGTGGACTCCGGATAAAAAAGAAATACCCAAAAGAAACCTTGGCTGTTTTTGTCAAACCACCGAGTGTTGATGAGTTAAAAATACGATTGAAAAAGCGCAAAACAGAAAGTGAAGATAAAATCAATATGCGTATTGCTAAAGCTTCCATTGAATTGGCAACGGCTCCTCAGTTTGATAAGATTATCAGAAACTATGATTTGGAAGTTGCTCTAAAAGAAGCAGAAAACTTAGTTGCTGATTTTGTGGGAGCCGATATCTCAAAAAGAGAAAAATAACCATGAAAAATATCGGTTTATATTTTGGCACTTTTAACCCAATTCATATCGGGCATTTGGCCATTGCCAACCATCTGGTAGAATTTTCTAATTTAGATGAGGTTTGGTTAGTCATTACCCCGCGCAGCCCATTCAAGAAAAAAGCTACCTTATTGGCAGACAATCATCGGTTTCAGTTGGTACAAATTGCCACCGAAGATTATCCTAAATTAAAACCTTCTACCGTCGAGTTCAAGTTGCCGCAGCCCAATTATACGGTACATACCTTAGCGTATATTTCAGAGCAATACCCTACGGATAAATTCAATTTAATTATGGGAGAAGACAACTTGAAATCGTTTCATAAATGGAAAAATTACGAAGTTATTTTAGAGCGGCATCACCTGTATGTATATCCTAGGGTAATAGACGGCCATAAGATAACAACCCCATTTGACAACCATCCGAAAGTACATAAAGTAGCTGCCCCTATAATGGAAATTTCGTCAACCTTTATCAGAAAAGCCATAGCCGATAAAAAAAATATCAGCGCCCTATTGCCCTGTAATGTTTGGCATTATATTGATGAGATGAATTTTTATAGAAAATGATTATTTAACGATTTAGCAAAAAAATTTCAAACTCAAAATTACATTGTATATTTGCTTTTCGAGAGATAGTGGCAACATGGCAAAAAAGAAAAAAAATACCAAAAAACTCAAAGAAAAATTAACATTTAAGTATCGATTAGTGGTACTGAACGAAGATACTTTTGAAGAGCGGTTTTCATTCAAGCTAAATCGGCTCAATGTATTTGTGTTTGCCAGTTTATTTTCTATTTTTTTAGTAGGTATTACCATTATACTTATTGCCTTTACACCGTTGCGTGAATACATTCCCGGATATTCATCTTCAGCCTTGAAAAAGAAAGCTTCTGATTTGGTGTATAAAGTAGATTCATTACAACAGCAATTGGCAATTAATGATGTGTATATACAAAATATACAACAAGTATTAACGGGTAAAATTAAAGATATAAACATCAACAAAGACTCTATTATTGAACAACTGCGCAAAGAGGATGTTGATTTATCTATTTCACCTGTTGATTCAACATTTAGGGAAGAGGTAGAACGAGAAGAACGGTATAGCGTTTTTGAAAAAGCGACAAAAAAAACCGATTTGGTTTTTTTCGCACCTATTTCAGGCGAAATTACCGATACCT
>DRQI01000423.1 GCA_011330545.1 Flavobacteriia bacterium | reverse complement strand
ATTCCGGCAACCAAAATCTACCTTTCAGCCATGAAATGGAGTGGTGCCCAAAAAATTTACGTCCCGAAAATAGGGCTTTCTGACGGTATTATCAAAGGATTACACCTTGGCAAGTTTGATTAACCTTGAATAAATATGGGTTGAAATAGAAAAATTGCCCTTACTTTTTAGCAGGACAAAATATGGGTTGGCTATATGTTGATAATCTAAAAACATTTCATTATTCTTTTGTGTATTTTAAACCCCCATTATGTATTATAAAATTGTTATGAGGGTTTAAACCCAACGGCCATGGGCTAAGGGTTTAAAGATGTAATAGGTTTTCCAATCCATAATTTCATCCAACTAATTGTGTAAAATATTTATTATCTGATAGTTATATTTACCGGATGTTTTACAACTACGTAAAGGCCAGACAGGTTTTGAAAACCTGTCTGGCCTCTACCAAAGTTAGATGTTTTGTGTTATTTTTTTATAATCTTGTAATTCGGGGTAAACCAGAAACGGTATAAAAAATCATTGCGAGTTAGTTGAGTGCTAACAGGGTTTCAATGTTAACCAAAATATTGTGAAGATAACCCTTCCGCTTCTAGCGGATTCGCAATGATTTTATGAAGGTGCTAGCGTCTCATTTATCAATCCGGCATATTTTGTAGTATTTTCTAAATCAGGAAAATGCCCACAATTGTCAAATTCAACAATTTTACACGTCGGCAGGTGTTCTTTGATGCTATTAAAATTTGTATTTCGATGCGTAAAATCTTTATTCCCCCAAACCAGTGTTGTAGGTATTTCAACATCTTTAAACGGGGTTTTCATTTCTTTGGCCAAGCCTTGTACCAAACTAGAAAGGCAAAAACAACCGCCGCTTTTTATATTGGCAAGAGCTTTTTGCTGAAAATCAGACGTATCCATATCTTTAGGCAAGGCATATTGGTACCATATTCTCGCCAGTTTTTTCTCTAAAAAGGCATTGGCTACCTGCCCAATCCAAGGAGTTTTAAGTGGTTTCGGAATGCTTCTTTTGGCCCATTCTTGCATTTGGTGCATAGCAGGAGTTTGGGCCAAAAATAAATGCTCTATCCTTTCGGGAATCATCCTTGCAACGGTAATTCCGTAAAATCCATTGGCACACGAAAAGGATAAAGAAGCTCTTTTAACCTGCAATACATCCATCAGATTGATGATAATTTTTGCCGTTAATTCAAATGAATAGTCATATGATTTTTGCGGATAAGAAAATCCGAATCCGGGCAATTCAAAACAGACAACACGGTAATTTTTTGCCAATTTGGCAATTAATTCTTCGTGGTGCTCGATGACATTAGGGCCATCGGGCACACTGATAATAACCGGTTTATTGCCTCCGGTATCTTTTACCCTTAGCTTGCCATAATCAGTAGTTACCATATTAATATCTGCCGCCCAGTTTTTAGGAAAACGTTTCCATAGCAATCGTGTTTGTAACCGTGCCGTATCTATGATAAATCCGCTCATTTCATTTTTTTTAAGGTGCTAAAATTGGCAATCTTATCGATTACACTTAATTCTTTTTTGGCATTTAGTGTTAATTTTTTCTCTGCTATTTTAATAATATCGGGTTCGCAAAAATCATAATTTCCTGAATTGTAGGGTGGCGAGGCGTCGTATTCTATCATTAATTGTATTGCTTTTGATTGCTGCTCTCCAACTATTTCATCAGCTAAATACAGAGCCATATCAATACCTGCCGAAACACCGGCTGCCGTAATTATTTTTTCATCGTGTACAAAACGTTCCTTAACCGGAATGGCATCAAAATCTTTTAATAAGTTGATAGACCTCCAGTGTGAGGTTGCTTTTAACCCTTTTAACAATCCGGCAGAAGCCAAAATGAGCGAACCACTGCATACCGAGGTTGTATATTTTGTTGTTTTGTCAACATTACGAATCCATGCCAGTGTCTTTTTGTCTTTCATCACTTTTACAAAAGCAATGGTAGCTCCCGGAATTAATAAAATATCGGCTTTCGTAATATCCTTAAAATTATAGTCGGCTTTAATTTTTACAAATCCCGTATCTGATTTGACGGTTCCTCTTTTCTTGGCTACAAAAAACACTTCGGCATCGGGCAATTGTGCCAATACTTCATAAGGGCCAATGGCATCTAGCATGGTCATTCCGTTGTATATTAATATGGCTATTTTCATTAGTTATCTGTTTTTAATTTTCTACAAGGTTTCCGCTTGTTTGCCTGTGGCAGAAAACGTGTTGTTTGACAATATCATTTTTTAAACATCGGTAATGGATGTAAGGGATGCTTCACAAAATATTTTACTGATTGTTTGAGTAAAAACCAATGAAATCCTTTATTCGAAAACAGGGCTTGCACTGCTTTATATTCTGATTTTTCTAATCCGAATGATTTCATACCCCTAGTAACATCTATCCAATCGGCCTTTCTAAACGCCTCCACCGTTTTTTTAAATTTACCTTTATAAACACTCATTTTATGGTGATTATCTATGAGCAATGAAACCTCTTCTATCCATTCTTCTCTTTCGGTTTCTTTGAGGTATGTTGTTGCCAATTGTATGGATGGCTCTAAATAATCAAAAGAATGTGTCCAGATTCCCATGTCGTGAAATGCCGCCGCTATGGCATATTTTTCATCATTTTTTGAATTGGCATCAAATAAGACGGCATAATTATAAATTCGGTATACGTGATTTTTATATACCTCAAAATCAGCTTTCAAAACATTTTTGAAATTGTCTAAAATTTTATCTATTGTTTTATTTTTTTCAATAACCATCTTAATTTTTTATAAAAGCCAATGTATCTTCTAAAATAGCATCATTCCACAGCATTCTGTAATGCCCTACTTTTTCATAGGTTTTTAATTGTGCCTTGTCAATCGCTTCAAAAACTTCTTTAGAATTTCTATACGGTAAAATGGTATCGTGCTTATCGTGTACCAATAATAATTTGGTGAACGATACCCTATCTAATTTTTCTTCTACGCTAATATCTTTTACATCTTCATGCAGCGTTTTCGAAGCATTTTGAAGCATATACCAAAAAGTCTTATCGGTGATACCTACAAACTCTTTGAAACTTGTAAAAATTTCTAACAGCGAATTCGGCGTGGTTAAAAATACAAATTTATCAACAGTATAGTTGAGTTCTGCCATGGTATAAGCAGTCATTGCCGAGCCAAAAGAATGGGCAATTACAGTAAAAGGCTCTTGTGGATTTACAAACTCAATGAGTTTTCTAAACGCTTCTTTACATTCGTATAAATTGGTATGTGTGGCTTTAGCATGTGCATGAGCGGGTAAGTCGAAACTTATCACCCGGTAGTTTATTTTTTCTAATTCAAAGGCAAATTTTGTAAGGCTTCCGGCATTTGAATCCCAGCCATGGACTAAAAATACCAATTCGCCTGAGGGATTTCCTAACTCATAACAGTATAAATCTTCTTTTTGTAGCGGGATTTTAAAATGCCTTGCCTTTTGATAAAATACTTTTTCGCGCTTGCGAATTTCTTTTTTTCTAACTTTTTGAAAAAGTTTAAAGGCTGATTTTCCGCCTAATTTGGGCGATAGGTACGAAATTACCTGATAATAAACCGTTACTATTTTTAAATAAAATTTCATTTTTTAATGTTTATAGTTTTTAGCCTTCCGCCAAATTTATTAGCATACAAAAATTGAATCTGAGGTTTTGGCTGTATTTCACATAGTTTTTTTAACATAAAGTACTTCACTTATATTTTATTTTAAAGGCACCAAATTCACGGGTACATATTTATGATATGGGGTTTTGGCAATTGGGTCGCAATGGCTTGCCGATGTCAACACATTAATCTTTGGCCCATTTTGTTTTCTCATTTGGGTATTTTCATCATCTATATATTCAAAACCATACCCATGGGGCAGTGATACAAAGCCCCGAGGCATGGCATCATCTATTTCAATGTATACTTTAACAGATGCTTTTGCAGATGTACACCACAATTGTTCGGTATTTGAAATTCCAATTTTTTTAGCGTCCTCAGGGTGGATTTTAAGTACACCTTCTCTATCTTTTTTTCGCCATGCAGGGTCTCTAAATATCTGGTTGGCATTATAAGCCCTCCGTTCTCCGGCAGCCAGAATAAAGGGGAATTCATCAGTAACTAACTCATTTTCATTTTCTTTAAGCTGTTCTAACATTTTGGCCATTTCGGGAATTTCAAGGTGAATTTTTTGATGGGGATGCTGTATCAATTGCCAAACTTCATCATAGGTATGTTTACTTAAAATGATGCCTGACTTACTTTTTAAAATATGTTTAAAAAGCGCTTCTCCTAACCTAAAGCCCTTGCCCTTGAGGCCTGTTCGCAATACAGCTTTTCGATATCGTTTTGCATATTGATGCGAGGCTCCCCAAAGCAACGCAGCACTACCTGCACCCCTGGGAAGTGCTTTGCCCACTGTTGCATACAAAATTATCAAAAGGGATTTGGCATATTTTGGAGATATGGCAAGTGCTACTTTTAAGGCTATAAGAAATACGCCTGCAGCGGGATATCGAAGATGAAATTTTGCAATTTTTTCGAGTAAAGGAAAACGATTCGGAATCATATCCATAGCTACCAATAAGCGCCTGTAAATTTCGGGTTCTGCCAACGTATCCCCTTTAGGATCAACTATCGGGTGCCGCAAATGAAAATGATTAACAGGAAATTCAAGTGTAAAAAAGGTAGCTTCCCATTTTTCAAATTGTGATGCTGCCGGCAAAACATAATGTGCCATACTTGCAGTTTCGGTATGAGCTACGTCAATTACCACCAACAGTTCTAATTTTTCAAATGCTTTTCTATAGGCATTCGTATCGGCAGCAGTCAGCAATGGGTCACTACTATCAACCACCAACGCCCGAATGCGTTCAGGATGGTTGGTATCAATTTCTTTTGGTAGAATATTGGGCGGATAAAAGTTACTGATGGCATGCATGCCGGTTACTCTGGTAACAATGCCGCCTTCTTCGGGCGTTTTTGAATGGCCGACAATAGGTACAAATTGAGTGTGCAAATTATTACTGCCTTTTTTACCGAAATTTCCGGTTATTAAAAAGAGTAATTTTTCGAGGTAAGAATTTAATGTACTGTGAAGATTTTGTTGAATTCCCAGATCTACCCGAACCGATGCCCGTTTGGCATTGGCAAAACCTCTGGCAACTTTTTGTGCCAATGGTAGTGACAGGCCTGCTTTTGCTACATATTTTTTTATGGGTATGTTTTTAAATACTCGTTTTACCTCTTCAAAGCCCACAGTGTGCCGATTTATAAATGTACTGTCTTCTAGGCCTTCTTGTAAGATAATGGCTACTAATGCTGCCAACAAATAAGCATCGGTTCCGGGTTTTACCGGTACGTGTATATCTGCAAGGGCTGCTGTTTGGGTTCTTCTCGGGTCAATTACCACCATGGTTCTATCGGGGTCTTTGGCAAGTTCACGAAGTACTTTACGGGCTTGGGGGAAACCGTGCGATTGCCATGGATTTGTGCCGATAAACAACACATAATCTGAATGTTCTATATCTTCGCTAATATGGCAACTTTGTTTTCCGAAGAGTTTTCCGTTTACCCAAAAATCTCCTGTTTTTTCTTGTGCCAGTGCCGTATAGAGGTAGGGTGTGCCCAAAGCCGCACGAAAGGAAGAACTATACGCCTGATTCAAATGGTTTCCTTGTCCGCCCCCACCGTAAAAAGCAATAGCATGGCTGCCATAGGTTTTTTTAATATGTTTTAGTTTGCGGGCAATATCGCCAATGGCTTTATCCCAAGTAATATCCTCAAAACTTCCATCCTCTTTTTTTTGCATGGGATGTAAAAGCCGGCCTTTATGGTTTTGGTAGTAATCTAAACGCCCGGCTTTTTGACAGAGGTACCCGTTTGATTTCGGATTCTCACTATCGCCTTTGATATTTTTGAGTGCTCCATCAACCACATTTATTTCAATTCCACAATTGATACTGCATAAAATGCAAGCTGAAGTGTGGCTATTTTTAAGATTTTTACTTTCTGTCATTTTTCCTTTTTGCTTGATAATAGCTTTTATCGGCTATATAAATAGTTTTGACAATTTCGGCATAAACGGTTCCTTCTTTATCTTGAAGTGATACGGGAAGATCTATGGTGTATGAGTTTTTATCGGCTACATTCTCTTTAATTTCGGTAAGTATTTCGTCGGTAATAAGAAATCTGGCTACTACAGATTTTTTAATCGGTTTTTTAAACTTTATGGTAGCTGCTTTATCCCAAACTACAAATTCTTTGCCCAATATATTCATCAGTTGCACCATATAAAATGGGTCTGTAGCGGCATAAATACTTCCACCGAAAACGGTACCTACATAATTTCGGGTGCGCCAACTCAACGGCAATCTGATATGGATTTCGCGATAATCATCAGAAATAAAACTCACCCAAACTCCGGTACCTCTAATGGCAGGAAATAAATTAAATGTCAAACGCCTCAATTTTGACCTTATCCCTTCGTTTCTATCTGTTTGAAATTGTTTCACTTTGTTGTTTTATTTTCAATATATTTTACAAAATATACTGATTGGTATATTATAAATTAAAAAAATTACATCTCTCTTGTCATCTTACCAATATTTATCTTTTCTGCTTTGGTAAAGTGAATTTCTCTGACATTTTCCATTTTGCCCCATAAATAGTGATGGCCTTTTAATTTTCGGGTAGTTCTCATCCGACGTTTTAACGCCCTGATTTCTATCTCGGTAGCTTTTCTTTTCTCTCCTAATTTCCCATACAGTTTAATTGCCGGATAGGCATTAAATTTAACGGTGAACAATGCTTTTATCCAAAACCATTTACTACTATTTACGGCCAAAAGGCAGATATTCTTATTGATACTTTCTGACAGTTTTACCGGAAATTTCTCAAAGTAAAATCCGGTTTGGTCTTTGTTTAAAAATACTGTTCCTATGGGGGTAACGGTTGGGTTATTATCAGTATCAACTGAAGCAATTGCAACGTGTAAACTCGATTTGAAACTTTTGCTAAAATGCTTTCGAATACGATTCCAATCTGACTTTATATCCATTTTATCTATTTTATAAACCTACTTATTTCAGTAATTCTTGCCAAATGATGGTCATCGTGCTCTGCAACAAACAGAAATAAATCCATCATCCGCATGGGTGTTTTTAATCGTGGATGTATGGCCATTTTATATACATCGCCTTCATTCAATGCTTCCAGCTTAGTAATAGTTACGCTTCTAACTTCAGAAAATGCTTTTATTAAAACACGTATGTCTTTGTCATTATAGTTTGCAGCATCCGTTTTTGTATTTTCTAAATCTACAGGCCTCAATTCTTTTCTGCCGTTCAATATATCATCAAGCCTCCCTTGCCAAAGAGGCTCTAAATCAATTAAATGTCCGATATTTTCTATTATCGACCAACTGCCCTTAATTTTTTTAACCACATCAGCATCATTGGTAATCTTTGACAATTTATCACGTAAACGAACCGGCGTCCCCCTCAATCTTTCAACGATGGAAGGAAAAATATTTTGTGTGCCGGAAAATTCAAATTTCCTTTCAAACCATTTTATTTGCTCCATTTTTTTATTTTTTAGCGCTACTTTACCTGTAATTCTACCTGAATCATTTTATCAATATGGTTCATCATATCCAACAAATAACTATCATCCCTTAACATTACCGAAGTAAAGACAGCACCTTCAATTAATGAAAAAATACGGCCTCCATATTTTTCGGCGTCAATGGTATTTTTTATTTCACCTTTTTCAATTCCGTCTACTAGCATCTTAACAATTCCGTTCTTTAACTTCTCTATGACGTATTTTGCGCGTTGAAACAGTTCAGGATTGGTATAATTGGCATCAGTGGCTACATTCAGTAACGGGCAACCGCCACGGGGCAAATTATACTTATAATATTCTCTATAAAAATTGGTGAGTGCAAACAATTTTGCAATGGGTGATTCAATATCATTCAGTATGAACCTAATCTTATCCATAATAAACTGAACATTATAGCTAAATGCTTCTAAGGCCAATTCTTCTTTATTCTTAAAATTGCCGTAAATGGCGCCTTTAGTCAATCCGGTAACTTTTGTAATGTCAGACATGCTGGTGCCGATATAGCCGTTCTTATTAAAAATAGGGGCTACTTTATCTAAAATATACTGACGTGTTCTCGCTGCTTTTGTTGTAATCATACTGCGAATATAAAAAATATATACCAATTGGTATATTTTAAGATAAAAAATTTTAGAAAAGGTGCTTGTACAAAATCCTCAACCCTACAAAGGCTATCAACACCGCCGTAATTCTTTTTAGCAACAAAGGAGAGATTTTAGAAGCGCTTAACCGGGAGCCGATTTGCCCTCCAAAGAAAACAGCCAACATCAATACAAAAGCAATGGTGGGCTCAAAATAAAAGTCGGTTTCATTGTTATGCGACAAAAACTGCCCCAACAAGCCCGCTATAGAATTTACCAATATAAAAAAACTTGCCGTGGCCGCAATTCTTTTTGGGGTATCCCAATTGGTTAAGTGGAGTAATGGCGCCAAAAAAACACCGCCGCCAATACCAACCATCCCGGAAATAAAACCAATAACACCTCCAAAAAGGCCGTCTTTTATAACAGAATATTGAGTGCTTTCTTTTGGGGAACTTATGATGTATTTAGACACCCACATAGACAGTGCCGCCACAATCAATGTAACTCCTAATAATACAAAGAAGAAGGCTTGGCTAATTTTTAGATACCCTCCTAAAAAAGCGAAGGGTATACTTACCAAAACTAACGGCAATACTTTTTTCCAGTTATAATGCCCCTTTTTAGCATAAATATAAGTGCCGCCTGACACCACTACTATATTACATAATAATGAAATGGCCCTAAATTGTATAAAACTCAATTCGGTCAAAGCCAAAATAGCCAGATAACTTGAGCCTCCGCCAAAACCTACTGAAGAATACAAGATGGCCACAAGAAAAAATAATAGCACCACTCCCCAATTATCAATGACAACTTGTATTATCTCAGAAAATTCGATCATATAAAATAATTGAAAAGCTAAAGTAGTTTTTTTTTGAATAGGGCATTAAAATCCTTTAGATTTGTTTGAACCTACAACGAGAAAAACTATTCAGGTAATGTTTTTTGAAATGCGAGCAAATTTATATAAAAACAAAATGTGTTAAACCCAGATTATGCTTTTAAAAGAATATATTATTATCTTGCTCTTCTAAACAATCAAACTTTATGAATCTTACGAAGCAACAAAAATACTGGAAACAGAATTTAAAATACCTCGCTATTCTTTTGTCTATTTGGTTTTTAGTCTCTTATGTATTCGGAATTCTTTTGGTAGAACAATTAAACACCATCAGGTTGGGTGGGTTTAAACTCGGATTTTGGTTTGCACAACAAGGTGCCATTTATGTATTTGTAATACTGATTTTTATATACATACGATTGATGAATAAACTCGATAAAAAGTACAATTTAGATAGTTAGGTTATGGATATACAAACTTGGACATGGGTACTTATCGGCATAACTTTCACCTTATATATTGGCATAGCAATATGGTCGAGGGCTAATTCTACCCGAGAATTTTACGTAGCCGGAAAAGGCGTTCACCCGATTGCCAATGGCTTGGCCACTGCCGCCGATTGGATGTCGGCAGCATCCTTTATTTCTATGGCGGGCCTTATCTCTTTTAATGGGTATGACGGCTCTGTTTACCTAATGGGCTGGACCGGCGGTTATGTACTACTCGCCCTCTTACTGGCACCTTATTTGCGAAAATTCGGAAAATTTACCGTACCCGATTTTATCGGTGACCGCTATTATTCGAATATTGCCCGCGGAGTTGCCATACTTTGTGCTTTGATAGTTTCTTTCACTTATGTTGCAGGACAAATGCGCGGAGTAGGCTTGGTATTTTCGCGCTTTTTAGAAGTAGACATCAATACAGGGGTTATCATCGGAATGTTTATCGTGTTGTTTTATGCCGTTCTTGGCGGAATGAAAGGCATTACTTACACGCAAGTAGCACAATATTGTGTCTTAATCTTTGCTTTTATGGTACCTGCCATTTTTATTTCCATTCAAATGACCGGAAATCCAATTCCGCAATTGGGCTTTGGCAGTACCGATGCCAACGGTATTTATTTATTAGACAAATTAGATGGTTTGAGTAAAGAATTAGGTTTTCATGAATATACTTCGGGCAGTAAATCTAAATTAGATATGTTTCTAATTACGGCGGCATTAATGGTAGGCACCGCAGGATTACCCCATGTAATCGTACGTTTTTTTACCGTGAAAAAAGTTAGTGACGCCCGTAAATCTGCAGGATGGGCATTGTTATTTATTGCCATTTTATATACTACTGCCCCTGCCATTGCACTTTTTGCCAGAACCAATTTGATTGAAACGGTAAGCAATAAAAAATACGATGAATTACCCGAATGGTTTTCTAATTGGGAAACTACCGGATTGCTAAAATTTGACGATAAAAATAAAGACGGAATTGTACAATATGTCGCTGATAAAACCACCAATGAACTCACCATCGACAAAGATATTATGGTATTGGCAAACCCCGAAATTGCCCGGTTGCCCAATTGGGTGATTGCCTTGGTGGCAGCGGGTGGATTAGCCGCCGCTTTGTCAACAGCTGCAGGATTGTTATTAGTGATTTCTTCATCGGTTTCGCATGATTTTATAAAAAAAATAATCAACCCTAACATTTCAGAAAATGGCGAATTAATAGCGGCAAGGCTTTCTGCCGTAGTGGCGGTTATCATTGCCGGGTGGTTTGGCATCAACCCACCCGATTTTGT
>DRQI01000422.1 GCA_011330545.1 Flavobacteriia bacterium | reverse complement strand
TATTGGGAATTGGGAATTACCTTATGGGAGATGAAGGTGTCGGAGTACACATCGTTCACCAAATGGAAAAAATGGAGCTGCCCGATTATCTCGAAGTATTAGACGGTGGCACAGGCGGTTTCTTTTTAATGAATGTATTTGATGACTATGGCAAAGTAATTTTCTTAGACGCTACGATGGACGAAAAAGAAGCCGGTACCATTACCGTATTGCATCCTAAATTTGCAGCAGACTTCCCGAAGGCCTTAAGCGTACACGATGTAGGATTAAAAGATATGGTTGAAGCCTTATACCTACAAGACAAACTTCCCGAAATGCACCTGATAACCATTTCAGTTAAAGAAATTCAACCCATGGTGGTCGGTATGACGGCACCAATAGAAAAATGTATCCCAAAAGCTATCGAAACTATTCTTAAATTAGCGGCGGATATACGGCATACAATGAATCCTTCATAAGGATTCTTAAAATAGCTGTTAGTATCCTAACCCTTACGAAACAATGATAGTATAAATCTTGAAAACATTTCATATCCACATTAAAGGTATAGTTCAAGGAGTTGGTTTTAGGCCGTATGTCTACCAATTGTGTAGGGCACAAAACCTAAAAGGATGGGTAAATAATACGACAGATGGCGTACATATCCATATCAATGCCACACTAGAAAAAGCAACACAAATTTTAAATAAATTGGTAGCCAACGCACCGGTATTGTCACATATTACCAATACTGCCATAAAGGAAACAGCATTTGTAAACTATACAACATTTACCATTATAAATAGCGAATCGAGCCAACAGCCCACCTTATTGCTGACTCCTGATTTTGCTATCTGTAAAAATTGCTCGGCAGAATTATTCTCAGAATCCGATAAGCGTTTTCAGTATCCATTTATAACCTGTACCCATTGTGGGCCGAGATATTCTATTACAAAAAAAATGCCTTATGACAGAGAAAATACTACGATGGATATTTTTACAATGTGCCCTTCTTGCAACACAGAATATGAAGACCCGTTAGACAGGAGGTATTTTTCGCAAACCAATTCATGCCCCCATTGTGCCATCGAATTATCGCTAATTGAAAACGGAAAAACACAGTATAATTTTACCGATTTAGATTATGTAGTTTCCCAATGGAATAAAGGTAAAATTATAGCTATCAAAGGAATAGGAGGTTATTTAGTGACCTGCGATGCCACTAATGAAGAAGTGATTGAACGCTTGCGGAAATTAAAAAACAGGCCTTCAAAACCTTTTGCCTTAATGTATCACGATATATATGAACTGGCAGAAGATGTTGAAATGGATATTGGCGAAAAATTAGAATTAGAAAGCGCCGGTGCCCCCATTGTGTTATTGGCCCTTAAAAAAGATAGGATGACACCCATTGCTATAGAAGCCATTGCACCAAAACTCAATCTGTTGGGAGTGATGCTGCCATATACACCACTCTATAAATTATTATTAGAGAAATTTAAAAAACCCATCGTTGCTACCAGTGGCAATATTTCAAATGCAACAATTATCTATCAAGACGACAGGTTAGAGGAATTGCAGCATATAGCCGATAGTATTCTGAGCAATAACCGTCAAATTGTAACTCCGCAAGACGATAGTGTCGTGCGGTACGGTTCTATAAAATCATACCGTACAATCATCAGGCGATCAAGAGGATTGGCACCGTCATATCTAAATACCGAATTAGAATTGTCAAACAACACGGTATTGGCAATGGGAGCCTTATTAAAAAGTACATTTACCTTATTGGCACATCAAAATATTCATATTAGCCAGTATTTAGGTAGTACAGATACCCTTGAAGCACAAGAGAATTACCAAAATACGTTAACGCATTTTGAAAATTTATTTCACCCCGATATTGAGGTGATTTTAGTAGATAAACACCCCGATTATTTTGCTACTGTTTTAGGAAAAGAAATGGCACAGAAGAGAAATGTAAAAGTGATTGAAATACAGCATCACAAAGCACACTTTTTTGCAGTTTTAGGCGAAAATAATTTATTGCACACCCATGAAAAAATATTGGGCGTTATTTGGGATGGAACAGGCTTAGGTGATGATGGGAACATTTGGGGCGGCGAATTCTTTACCTTTCAAAGAGGCAAAACAGCACGGGTGCATTCCTTGGAAGAATTCCCTTTTATTTTAGGCGATAAGATGGCAAAAGAACCCCGTATTTCTGCATTGGTAATGACATCAGGAGTAATAGATGCTACTGCACTAAAGGAAAAATTCTCAAAAACAGAATGGAATATCTATCAAAAGATGATGGCAACAGGTGCGTTAAAAAGTACCAGTATCGGCCGCCTATTCGATGCTGCCGCTTCTATTATTTTAGGAATAGACATACAAACCTATGAAGGAGAAGCTGCCATGCAGTTAGAAAGTGCTGCTTATCGATATTTTAGGGCTAATAATTTTACGCGGTATTACTCCTATTTAAAAGAAGAAAAATTACCCGAAAATTTTATACATTTTCTTTTTGAAAATATTCAGCAAGATATTCACAAAGGTTTTCAACCCGATTTTATAGCTGCTAAATTCCACATTAGCCTAGCACATTATATTGCCATTATTGCAAAAAGAGAAGGAGTTCAAAAAGTAGCGTTTAGCGGAGGTGTTTTTCAAAATCAGTGGTTGATAGAATTGATACGCTCTTTTATGGATGATGATTTTGACTTGTATTTTCATAAAGAATTATCGCCCAATGATGAAAATATTTCATTCGGACAATTAATGTATTATATTTACAACAAAGATTGAGAAGATGAGTAAACTAAAAGAATTTTTTGACAGGCGTAGTGAAGGCTTATTAGAAGAAAAGTTAGCAAAAGAAGGTACGGGTAGTAAAGAAGTAGTGAAAAGAAAAGAACCTGTAGAAGAAAATCCCAATCTAACAGATGAAGAATTTTGGGCTATTGCCAATCAATTTATCAAAGAAAGTAGAAATTCAGGCCGCAATCAAGTAGAAATTTTACAAGCCATATTAGCGCAGTATACGCCTTTAAAAATCGAGCAGTTTGCAAAACGGTATGAAGAATTAAACAAGTAATAAATACCTGACAGGCTTCAAAATTTGTCAAGTTAAGATATGAAATATGAAATACTTAACAGAATATAGAGACCCAGAGCTAGCCGTAAAAATACTAGCCGAAATAAAAAAAACAGTTAGCAAGCCATGGAAGATTATGGAAGTTTGTGGAGGGCAAACACATTCATTGGTAAAAAATGGTATTCTCAGTGTGTTGCCTAAAGAAATAACGATGGTTCACGGCCCCGGCTGCCCGGTATGTGTAACGCCCTTACATTTAATAGAC
>DRQI01000421.1 GCA_011330545.1 Flavobacteriia bacterium | reverse complement strand
TACTAGGTATATTACAAAAAGCCAAGTTCTAATTTGGCCTCTTCACTCATCATATCTTGTGACCAAGTTGGGTCAAAGGTTATTTCAACTTCGGCATCTTTAACCTCTTCTAAGGTCTTAACTTTTTCTTCAACTTCTATGGGTAAGGTTTCTGCCACAGGGCAATTGGGAGAAGTAAGGGTCATTAATATTTTCACTTCTTTATCTTCATTTACTAAAACATCGTAAATCAAACCCAATTCATAGATATCAATCGGAATTTCAGGGTCGTAAATAGTTTTGATTACTTCAATTACTTTGTCGCCAATTTCTTGTACTTCAACTTCAGTCATTCTTTTTCCTTTTTAAAATGATTCTAAATAAGAACAAAAATACTCAATTTTCTCAATAAACAATAAATTACCTCAATAGATACTTATTGTTTTAGTTTAGACTGATATCCGATGGCATATAGTTTTAATTGTTTTATCATAGATACGAGTCCGTTGGCACGTGTAGGCGATAAGTGTTCTTTTAAGCCAATTTTGTCGATAAATGAAGTATCGGCATCTAGAATTTCTTGGGGGCTATGATTTGAAAATACCCGCAACAAAAGCGCAATAATACCTTTGGTTAAAATAGCATCACTGTTTGCGGTAAATAAAATTTTTCCGCCCTTTTCTTCTGCATGCAGCCAAACTTTTGATTGGCATCCTTTGATAAGATTATCATCAGTTTGGTATTGTGGGTCAATTAACGGAATTGATTTTCCTAATTCAATAAGATACTCATAGCGCTCCATCCAATCGTCAAACATTGAAAATTCATCAACAATTTCTTCTTGTATTTCTTTGATAGTCATTATTAAAACTTATTTTTGCAAAAATAAGTTTAATTTATGATTTTAGATTTACGAATTGCAATTAAAATAAATGCGTAAAATCTCAATACTCATTACTTAAACGTCACTACTGAATAAAATGAGTAAACTCTTAATTGTTGGCACACTGGCTTTTGATAAAATAGAAACCCCTTTTGGAAAAACCGATAAAATTTTAGGGGGCGCTGCTACTTTTATCGGTTTGTCGGCATCACATTTCGGAATAAAATCAGGAATCGTTTCTATCATAGGTGATGATTTTCCGGAAGAATACTTGGCATTATTAAACGATAAGAATATTGATACTTCAGGCGTTGAAATTGTAAAAGGCGGCAAGACATTCTTTTGGAGCGGTAAATACCACAACGATATGAATTCAAGGGATACCTTGGTAACCGAACTCAATACCTTAGCAGATTTTAATCCTATTGTACCCGATAATTTTAAAGATGCCGAAGTGGTAATGTTAGGCAACTTACACCCGGCAGTGCAGAATAGTGTGCTTGACCAATTATCGGAAAAACCGAAACTGGCCATTTTAGATACGATGAATTTTTGGATGGACTCAGCCTTAGACGATCTAAAAAATGTCATCAAAAGAATTGATGTGATAACCATTAATGACGAAGAAGCAAGGCAATTGAGCGGAGAGTATTCATTGGTCAACGCGGCCAAAAAAATCCATGAAATGGGCCCGGCCTATGTAGTTATTAAAAAAGGCGAACACGGGGCATTATTGGTAAATGATGATAAAATGTTTTACGCACCGGCATTGCCATTGGCAGAAGTTTTTGACCCTACCGGGGCAGGGGATACTTTTGCAGGAGGGTTTGCCGGATATATTGCCAAAACCGAAGACAAATCGTTTGAAAACATGAAAAATGCGGTGATTTACGGTTCAAACTTAGCCTCCTTTTGTGTAGAAAAATTCGGAACCGAAAGGATGCAACACCTCACAAAAGATGAAGTGATGCAACGCTTACGACAATTCAAACAACTAACTCAATTTGAAATAGAATTTAATTAATACCCTTCCGCAATTTTCTTGCGGATTTTTTTTACTTACAATATGAGTGACGCCATTAAGCATGAATGCGGAATTGCATTGGTAAGATTGCTAAAACCATTAGAGTATTATCAAAAAAAATACGGTACTTCTTTTTACGCCATCAATAAAATGTACCTCTTAATGGAAAAACAGCACAATCGGGGCCAAGACGGTGCCGGTTTTGCCAGTATAAAATTTGATGTACCTCCGGGTACCCGGTATATCAGCCGGGTTCGCTCAAATCAATCATCACCCATTCAAGATGTTTTTGCACAAATTAATACTCGGTTAAATGCTGTTTTAGAAAAAAACCCCGCAAAACAAAATGATGTACAATGGCAACTCGAAAATATGCCTTATGTAGGTAATTTATTTTTAGGCCATGTGCGGTATGGTACTTTTGGTAAAAACAGCATAGAAAGTGTACACCCGTTTTTACGGCAAAATAACTGGAAACATAAAAATTTGATTGTTGCCGGTAACTTTAATATGACCAACTCTAATGAATTGTTACAAGAGCTGATAGCATTAGGGCAGCATCCTAAAGAAAATACTGATACGGTAACCGTAATGGAAAAAATCGGGCATTTTCTAGATGATGAGGTTTCTGATATTTACCAACAGTGTAAAGAAAAAGGTATTGGTAAAAGGGAGGCTTCGAGTGTTATAGAAGCCGAATTGAATATTAAAAGAATACTGCAAAGAGCCTCAAAAAATTGGGATGGCGGTTATGCCATGGTAGGGCTAATTGGCCATGGAGATGCTTTTGTTTTACGCGACCCATCCGGAATTAGGCCTGCCTATTACTATAAAGATGATGAAGTAGTAGTAGTGGCCTCAGAAAGGCCGGTCATTCAAACAGTTTTTGACGTGTCTTATGATGCCATTCACGAATTAGACAGGGCACACGCTTTGATTATTAAAAAAGACGGTTCTACGTCTATTGAACAGATATTAGAACAACTTCCTAAAAAAGCCTGTTCTTTTGAACGTATTTACTTTTCGAGGGGAAGTGACGCCGAAATTTATGAAGAGCGAAAAAAATTAGGGAAACTAATCTTTCCGGCAGTACTCAAAAATATAGATAGCGATATAGAAAATACGGTTTTTTCGTATATTCCGAATACCGCCGAAACATCATTCTTCGGCATGTCTGAAGCCGCTGAAGATTATTTAAACCAACACAAATTAGCACGCTTGTTAAAAGGACAACGCAATTTATCGGCTAAGAAAGTAACCGAAATACTTTCTGAAAGGCCACGTATTGAAAAAATTGCTATAAAAGATGCTAAATTGAGGACTTTCATAGCCGATGATAACAGCCGTGATGATTTGGTAGCCCATGTATATGACGTTACGTACGGAGTGGTAAAACCTACCGATAATTTGGTAATTATTGATGACAGTATTGTTCGGGGTACCACTTTAAAGAAAAGTATCATAAAAATTTTAGACCGGTTACACCCCAAAAAAATTGTAATTGTTTCTTCGGCGCCTCAAATACGCTATCCTGATTGTTATGGTATTGATATGGCAAAACTGGAAGAATTTATCGCTTTTAAAGCCACCTTAAAATTGTTAAGAGAAACCGGTCAATATCATATTGTTGAAGAAATTTATCAGAAATGTAAGCAGCAAGATAACATTGAAGACAAATTGATTCAGAATTACGTACGCGATTTTTACAAACCTTTTACCGCGGCACAAATTTCTGATAAAATTGCGCAGATGTTAAAAACCGAAAGTATCAATGCAGACATCAAAGTAATTTTTCAGTCTATTGAAAATTTACGTGAGGCCTGTCCCAACAATGCCGGAGATTGGTATTTTACCGGGCTCTACCCTACCGTTGGCGGTACTAAAATGGTAAACAGGGCATTTGTTAATTTTTATGAAGGTAATAACAAACGGGCTTATTGATTAGAAATCAGTATTAATTTTTAGATTGGCATCTAATTTGTTCTTTTTTCAACAAACATATTACTAATTATGAAGGCAGCGATACTTATTTTAACAGGAATATTTACTATGATTTTTTTAACACAATGTGGAAGTACACGCCAAACTGATG
>DRQI01000420.1 GCA_011330545.1 Flavobacteriia bacterium | reverse complement strand
TTTTGAATGTCGGTTCGAGTAATGTTACAAAGGCAAACCGTAGCTTTTTTGTGAAATTGTATTGGGAATTTAGCCTTGGTTACAAAAAAGGTTCTCGATATACTACTCCTACGGAGCGGCACCCCAACTGGCATAAAAGTAAAAAAAGTTCTATTGTGAATTTAGTGGATAAAATTAACGGTATTGCCATCTCGACAGAGCGAGGAACGAACGACGAGAAATCTCTTACATTGATTTGTAATTTGGATAAAAAATGTAGATTTAAAAATAAAGGCGTTTAAAGAAAAGAACACCATTATATTAAGAGTTAACATCATCGTTTTGTCAGGATATATAATTCCGTACAGCAATAAAACAGGAATACTTGCCCAATATAAAATTGATGCTCTTTTGAATGGTTTATTCAAATTCGGTCTCTAACTTGATATAATCTAAAAATTCTCGTTTTACGGAATCTTCTTTAAATTTTCCGCCAAATTCTGACGTTACCGTACTACTGGCCACATCTCTAATGCCTCGTGAATTGACACATAAGTGTTTGGCATCAATAATACAAGCCACATCATCGGTGCCTAAGGCTTTTTGTAAGGCTTGCACTACTTGCATAGTCAAGCGCTCTTGTACTTGCGGGCGTTTGGCATAATAATCTACAATGCGGTTCATCTTTGACAAGCCGATAACATTGCCATTAGAAATATAGGCTACGTGGGCTTTCCCTACGATGGGCAATAAATGGTGTTCGCAGGTAGAATATACGGTGATA
Source organism: Flavobacteriia bacterium (assembly GCA_011330545.1). Lineage (GTDB taxonomy): Bacteria > Bacteroidota > Bacteroidia > Flavobacteriales > Flavobacteriaceae > Aureibaculum. The sequence goes on along the minus strand of DRQI01000420.1, from coordinate 3,285 downwards.
TTTTTTTCTACCAACATCTCACCGTATTTATAGTTATTATCGAAGGTTGAAAGTTTGGGTTTTTTATCGGGATGCAGGCCTCCGAAAATTTCTTTAACGAACATTTTTGCCACTCTTCGCGGCGTTCCTTTTAAGCTGTCATCGGTTAAATCCATCCCTAAGGTATGTAAAATATGTGCCATATCTTCTTCAATGGCTTCTATCTTTTCTTTGTCTGTCATGGCAAAAGCATCAGGGCGTAAAGGTGTTGTAGCAGCACTTGCCAAATGATCATCTCCTATTTCATCAATACATTTACCGTTTTTTCCTTCGAACATTGTTATTGTTTTAATACTTCTTAAAAGGTCTTCCGCTCTAAGCGAAATAGCTATCGAAGTAATGATAATTAAAATTATTCTATTGCAAAATTACAAATTTTGTACCGTTTTGAGCAGTTCGTCAGCAGTACATTGCTGTTGCTCGCCGGTATTCATATTTTTTAGTGTAAACATTTCATTATTTGTTACCTTAGAAACTACATAGGCAATGTTACGGTTGCTTACATATTTCCACTGTTTCTTTTGCTGTTTGTTATTCTTGGCTACATCAGGATACAATTCGCATTTGACATTGTTTTCACGCAATGTTTTTATGGCTTTTAACTGTATCAGTTCATATTCTTTGTCAAAATTTAAAAAGACTACGGTTGGTTTCGGAAGTGTTACCGTTTGAAACAGGTTTAACTCTTCCAACACTAAATAGATTCTATCCAACCCAAACGAAATGCCAATTCCTCCCAAGCCTTTCAATCCGAAAATCCCGGTTAAATCATCATACCTGCCACCGCCGCCAATAGCACCTATGGCTACTTTATCGGTTTGTACTTCAAAAATGGCGCCGGTATAATAGTTTAATCCTCTTGCCAACGTAACGTCTAATTGTACATTAGATGACTGCAAACCCAATTTGGTTACATTTTCTAATACAAATTGCAGCTCGTCAACACCTTGGATACCTTCGTCGGAATCTCGTAGCAATTCTTTCAATTGGTATAATTTCTCATCATTACTTCCTTGTAAACCAAACAGAGGGCCTAGTTTTTTGATGGCACTTTCAGAAATGCCTTTGCCCAACATTTCTTTAATAACGCCTTCTTTGCCAATCTTATCTAATTTATCGAGTGCCACGGTAAAAGCTGTCAACTTATCTTGGGCGCCTATCACAGTAGCAATACCCGAAAGTATTTTGCGGTTGTTGATTTTAATAACGGTATCGGCAAGGCCGAGTTTGGTAAATACGGTATCGTACAATTGGATAAATTCTATTTCTTGTACTAATGATTTGCTCCCTACTACATCGGCATCACATTGATAAAATTCCCTAAAACGCCCTTTTTGCGGCCTGTCGGCACGCCAAACGGGTTGTATTTGATAGCGTTTGAACGGAAAGGTAATGTCGTTTTGATGTTGTACTACATAACGGGCAAAGGGTACGGTGAGGTCGTAACGGAGGGCTTTTTCTGATATTTTGGAAGTGAGCCCTTTACTATTTTTAGCCTTTAAAATATGTTCATCAACTTTATTTAAATAATCTCCTGAATTTAAAATTTTAAAAATCAACCGGTCTCCTTCTTCGCCATATTTGCCCATCAATGTCTTCGAATTTTCAAATGCGGGGGTTTCTATGGGTTGGAATCCGAAATTTTCAAATGCTTGTGTTATCACCTCAAAAATATAATTGCGTTTTGCTACTTCGGTAGGTGAAAAATCTCGGGTGCCTTTAGGGATGCTTGGTTTCATTTTAAAAATTTCGAGTTCCAGATTTCGGGTTTTGAATTTCAATAAGTTAAAACACAAAACATTTTAATATCAAGTGCAAATATCTTAAATAAATACGTAAATGTGGCATCTCAAGGCAATTGTTTTAATGAAAATAGTATTACTTTTGCGGTATGTATTACTATATTATCATTGCTCTTCAGGCCTATTGTATCTATCATAGCCTTAAAAATAAAAATGATTATTATTGGATTTTTATCATCCTCTTTATTCCGCTTATCGGCGCCATCATTTATTTGGTTACGCAAGTATTTAACAAAAGGGATTTGGAAACAGTTCAGGGTAATTTGACGGCCATCATCAATCCGACAAAAAAAATATTGGATTTGCAAAAGCAATTGGAATTTTCGGATACTTTTCAGAATAAAGTAAACCTTGCGGATGCCTATTTTGATATACAAGATTATAAACATGCCATTCAATACTATACCGATGCTTTGGATGATTCTATATTTTCGGGAGATTTATATGTTATCTCTAAATTGATGGAGGCTTCTTATTATTTAGGGAATTATAAAAGTGTTCTCAATTATTACAAGGTTTTACAGGAAAAAAAGGCTCTTATCAAACCCATCAATCAGTTGCATTACGGATTGGCTTTAGGCCATTTAGGGAAGAGTGACTTGGCGAAATTAGAGTTTGAAAAAGTCGATATTGAGTATTCAAACTATGACGAACGCCTGGAACTCGCCGAATATTTTATACAACAGGGCAACAAAGAAAAAGCCACCAAAATACTGGATAGTATTTACAACGAATCAAAATACTTTACCAAAGAACAGCGAAAAATTACCAGAAAAGTAATGGCTTTGAGGAAACGGGTTTGATTGTTATATATTTGTCAACCGATTTTTTCAGTTCTCATTCACACACAGCTTACCGGCTCGATTTTTACGAATAATCCCTTTCATAAATTTCGTGAAGTACCTTCTTTACTTTTTAAACATCTCATTTAATGAATTTAAACTCGGGCTTACATCAAAGTAAAAACCTTCAATTTTTTGTGGATTTTCGACTACCGTCAAGTAGTCATAATGATCAATTAAAGTTTGTTGCCCGCCAAAAGAAAACCCTAAGATGTTTAGTAAGTCGTATTCGTGAGATACATTAATGACATAAAAGGCCGTTTTCTTTTTACGTCCGTCACCCGAACTCAACAGCGCATCGATAACTATTTTAAACTTATTAAGGGTTTTTTGAAAAGCCGAATCGTTTTTAAATTCTTTATAGGCAAATAATTTGGTATTCATCACCCTCAAATCAAATGGGTTCTTTGTCAAAATTGAATCTGAAAATACAATTACGTTTTTTAATTCGTCATTCGACAATTGCCTTTTTTGCATTAGCACCTTCAAGCTATCGGTATAATTTGAATGCCCATACGGACTATAAGTATCTTGATAGATATAACCGTAATACAAATGCCTTTTTTCGTCGAGGGTCATTGTAGTGTCTGACGCCATAAACC
>DRQI01000419.1 GCA_011330545.1 Flavobacteriia bacterium | reverse complement strand
CCCACAAAAAGAAGGCCTATCAAACTTTGCTTTGGGCGTTCTAGCAACATATAGCCCAAAACCCAAAGGCTAAAAAGGATAAACACTATTTGGATAAAAGGTTTTAACGGACTTTTAAACGCTTCTTTTCTTCCTTTTAACCAAAAAATAGAGGCAACTGTAAGGGTTCCCATGAGTTGTAAAGTAAAACCGGCATATTGTAAGACTTCTTCAAAACTTCCGGTAAACATCAGTGCAATACTTATCACAGCTTGCAGCCATAAGGTTCTTACCGGGATACCGTTTTTATTCTTTACGGCAATGAGTTTCCATAGATGATAATCTTTTGCCATAGCATAGGTAATACGGGAGCCTATCCATAAATAACCACTTACCGTAGCGATGAGTTGGATGGCAATAAAAGAGCTTACCCATAAACCACCGCGTTTGCCAAAAAGGTTGGTAAAAGAAATGGAGGCCACTTCTACTTTATTGGCCAATTGCCCCACAGAGGCATGGCGCAAAAATACTAATTGCAGCAAAACATACAGTACGGTAACCGTTAAAGTACCTATTAATAGTGCTTTGGGGAGGTTTCGTTTGGGGTCATCTATTTCGTCTACGATATATGCGGCAGAATTCCAACCCGTATAAGCATAAGAAACATAGAGTAAGCCTATGGCAAACCCGGGTAAGAACAGTTCTCTTTTCCAACTGGCATCTAAATTGATTGCTGCATCAGGTGCCGGAATAAAATAAAACCCTAAAGCAATCAGTATCAATACAAACCCTAATTTAATAAGTGTTGAAAAATTTTGAAACCTTCCGCTTTGGCCGATGCTGACCGAGTGAACGGCGGTTAGTATCAAAATTACGGCAATTCCGAACCAATTGTTAAAGATAGCAGGATTGATGGGGTGCAAATAACTTTTCATGGCCATTACCGAAATAGCGATAGGAGCGGTAAATCCGACAGTTAACGAAATCCAAGCGTATAGATATCCTAAAAAAGGATGGATTAATTTTGAAAGAAAAATATAATCGCCTCCCGATTCGTCAAAATTGGTACCTAGCTCGGCATAGGTAAAAGCCCCTATTAATGCCAGCACTCCGCCCAACGTCCATAGCAATACGATACTCCATGTGTTTTGAATGTCAGCCAATTGAAAGCCAAGGCTGGTAAAAACACCGGTACCTATCATATTAGAAATGACCAGGGCAGCGGCGGTTTTCCAGCCAATTTTATGTTTCAAACTCATCTATTATTTCAGGGTGTTTCTTATAATTTATAGCGTAACCGTGCAAAATAAAATGCTCCGGTGGTTCCCATTTGTACCGGTGCATATTTGAATACGCCAAAAAAACTATTTTCAAAAGCCTGTTTATCGGGAAAGACATCAAAAAGGTTATTGGCACCCATGGCAAAACTAACATGACTAGATAATTTATAAGAAGCACTGAGGTCGGTTACAATTTTTTCTGAATGCTCTTGGCTGATGCCAAACGGAAATCCGTTACGGGTTACTTTGCCCCAATAGGTATTTCTGAACATTAAGCCGAGTTTGCCACCTGATAAGTCAATTGTAAAGATGGCTTTGTTTTTCGGGTTATTAGTTTCTATTAAACTTCTTTCTTGCGGGCCAAAATAGACATCCTCTTGCCCAACAAAAATTGCCGGAACATTGTTAAGTGTACCATCTACTTTGTTTTTATTGTAATTATAGAGTAGCGAAAAGTTTAGGTTGCTGCTCTTTACAGGCACTTTGTAGTTCATTACCAAATCTATTCCTTGAGTAGATGTATTAACGGCATTGGTAAAGAAACGAGCGGTTTCCACTCCGAAAGGGGCAAATAAGGTGCGTAACTCGGGTACGGGGTCACCAAACGGGTCGTTACCCAAACTACCGGTATAGATAATCCGATTGTCGATTTGAATGTCATACGCATCTAAGGTTATTTGAAAATTATCGGATACTTTTGCCGTAAAGCCCACACTTACATTGACAGAGGTTTCTTCTTTTAGTTTTGGGATGCCTAAATCTCTGGCTACTTGGCTATCATTTCTAAAAGTGCCAAAATTTAGTAAGTTGCCGTCTACGATGTCTGTAGCCCTATTATTAAAAAATTGCTGGTGTAGGGAAGGCGCCCTAAATCCGGTACTTACCGCTCCTCTCAATGCAACTTTATCAGTTAATTTATATCGGGCGGCGACTTTTCCGTTAAGGGTACTTCCGAAATCGCTGTAATCTTCGAACCTTCCGGCAACGGCAACCATAAATTTTTCTGTAAAATTCAGTTCAAAATCGGCATAAAGGCCAATAGATGTCCGCCCTTCATTTACTTCATTATCGGGAGAAAACCCCGGAAAAGAATTGGCACCGCTACCTTCGTAAGAACCGGGTTCTCCGGCAGTTATTTTATAGTTTTCATACCTGAATTCAGCTCCAAAGGCGGTACTCAACCCACTCATTATATCTTCATTGTATTTAGCCATATCAAAGTTTACCGTATTTTGTAAAAAAGCATGGCCGCCGGCATCAAACCGTGTTGGGCTATTGATGCCTAATGCGTCATTTACAGTATTGTTAACGGTATAGTCAAAACTATTATTACCAATGGTATTGCTGATATCAACGTTCCAATTGCCAAAAGTTGTTTTAAATCCGGTAATCATAGAAAAATCATTGACATCCGATTGTAATTCGGGTTGGAATCCGTTTGGAAATATTTCCAGTACATGCCCTTCTGACGGCAATCGCCTAAAGCCGAATCCGGTACCGTTTCTAAGGCTAAATCCGCCCGAAGCGTAAAATTCACCCTTACTACCTGTTGGGAGTGAAAGGTTTATAAATAATTGTGAGTTTTGAATATCGGCATCGCCTACTTGAAAATTAAAATCGTCTCTTGTCAATCCCGCAGCAGCGATTAACTCATCATCCCTTTCACGGGCACCGGGATTTGAAAAGGGGTAGGCAAAGAAATTCCCTAAATCTGATTGGTCATAAATTACCAACTCATGATTGCCTGACCGGCTTGTCTTTCCCCGGTCATTAAATTCGGCCGAGATGGTTAAATTTCCGTTATTGCCAAGGCTCATTCCGTAACTTACATTGGCATTTACGGTTTGCCCGTCACTTCTAGAGGTAATGCCGTATGTTGTTGATACGTCTAGCCCTTCTGATTTTTTTAATACCAAATTAATTACGCCTGCAATGGCATCAGAACCGTATTGGGCAGAAGCGCCGTCGCGCAATACTTCGATTCTGTCTATTGCCGATGTGGGAATGGCAGAAAGATCGGTACCTACTGAGCCATTGCCGAACGTTGATTGATTATTGATTAAAGAAGTGGTATGCCTTCTTTTGCCATTGACGAGCACCAACACTTGGTCGGGGCCCAACCCTCTTAACGAAGCCGGGTCTATATGTTCAGTACCGTCTGAAGCCGATTGCCGGTTAGAATTAAATGAGGGGACAAGGTAGGTAAGCATATCATTTAAAGTGGTTTGCGGTACAATTTCCTTTATTTCAGAAATATCTACAATATCTACCGGAACAGGGGTTTCTAATGTTGTCATTCGCGGATTTCTGCTTCCTACTAAAACAATCTCTTCGAGTGATTCGGTACTGACTGCCATCTTTACATTCATATTTTCAGCACCTTTCAGTTCTTGGGTTTTGTATCCTATCATTGAAAATACCAATATCACATTTTCTTGGCCGGTGTTGATAGAAAATTTTCCATCAAAATCAGTTACCGCACCTGAATTTGTACCTTTTATGAGTATATTGACACCGGGTAAAGGCTGATTGTTTTCATCAACTACCTTTCCGTTAAAAGTATGTTGGCCGCTAATGGTATTAAAAGTAACTACCAGTATAAAAAATAAAAATGTCTGTTTCATGGTGGTTTTGTTTTGAATGGTTATCCGAAGGTATAACTATTTTTTTATTTTTTATGGAGATTTCTTTTTTATTAACAATTGGTTTAATAGCAATAATAGGCATCTTTTTAAATTTGTATAGATTTGTAGAAAAATAGGCATTAGCCACTCTTCAATATGAATACGAAAGTTCCAAAAAATAAAGTTTCATTTCATTATTCGCTCAGTGTACAAGCTCAGCATATTGATGCGTTAAACCATGTAAATAATATTGTGTATTTGCAATGGGTACAAGAGGTTTCTGAAATGCATTGGGATAAACTGGCTTCTAAAGAAATTAAAGAACGCTGTATTTGGGTGGCATTGCGTCATGAAATAGATTATTTGAAACCCGCTTTTGAAAATGATTTACTTACAATTTACACGTGGATTGAGGATGTTAAAGGCGTAAAGTCAACCCGAATTGTACATGTTTATTGCAACGATGTACTTTTGACAAAATCAAAGACTACTTGGTGTTTATTGGATGCTCAAACATTGCGCCCTAAACGCATAGACAATACTATTAATGCAATTTTCACCAAAGAGAATTAATGTTTCTCTTGAAGTTGCTGTGCTGTTTTTTGGCATTCGTCAAGCACGCGTAATAAATTACCGCTCCATAACTTAGCGATTTGATTTTCAGTGTATCCACGCTTTACTAATTCAAGTGTTACATTAAAAGTCTCGGAAGCGTCACTCCAGCCTTCAATACCACCACCGCCATCAAAATCTGAGCTGATACCCACGTGGTCAATTCCAATAAGGTTCACCATATAATCAATATGGTCTACGAGGTCTTTCACGCTTACCGGGGGTGTTTTTTTCTTAATCTCTTGCATTCTTGGGTCTTTGGTTGCAATTTTTTTGATTTTCTTTAAATTTTCAAAGAGCTCTTCAATTTCTTGGTCGGTTTTGGTACCAAAATCTTTTCGGTCTATAAGTGCGACACCTAAATCTTTGGCAATCGCTTCGTATAAAGGCTTAACAGCATTTCTATAGAGCGTATCTTTTTTAGTATTCAAATAACTGCTAAAGGCTACCGTTTGAACAACGCCGCCGTTTTCTTTGAGTAATTTTAGTAATTCATCGTCTAAATTTCTACTGTGGTTACATAGTGCCCTTGATGAAGAATGTGAAGCAATCACCGGGGCTTTAGACAATTGTATCATCTGTTTGATGGCTTCTTTTGAAGGGTGTGAGATATCTATCATCATTCCGTATTTATTCATTTCGGCAATGACTTGTTTGCCCAAGGCGCTGAGTCCGTGATGCAACCAAACACTGTCTTTTTCACCTGTATTTGAATCGCTTAACTGACTATGCCCATTATGCGCTAGTGACATATACCTTCCGCCAAGGTCATAGAATTTTTTGACATTATTTAGGTCTTCTCCTATAGGATAACCGTTTTCAATACCTATCATTGCTACTTTTTTTCCGGTAGCATGAATACGGCGTACGTCCTTAGAGGTCAAGGCCAATTCAATTTCATCGGGGGCATATTTTTCTACCAACCTATGAATAGCGGTGAATTTTGACATGGCATTGTCATAGGCTTTTTGATAGCCTTTTTCGTTGAGAGAATCTTGCCCGGTATACACAATAAGCCATGTAACATCCAATCCGCCTTCTTTCATTTTCGGAATATTTACTTGGGTTTCTAGACGCTGTGAATAGTTGATACTATCCGTAAAATTTTTGACATTGATGTCATTATGGGTATCTAAAGTAATGACACGTTTATGGATTTCTTTGGCTTTTTGTAAGATTTCATTTTGGTTGGATGATTTTTCGGAATTACACGATACTATCATAAGAAGTAATACTATTAATTTGAATATTGTTTTCATTAGTAAGGGTTCATAAAGTTTTACTGCCTAAATGTAGGTAATTATTTTAAACTAAAGGTTTCTTCATAAGATTGAAAATAGCTGCCATATTAAATTTTAACATTTTACTAAAATATTTATAGTAAATTGGTACCAACAAAATTTTAATAAGCAATACACCATGTATATTTCAAAAAAATACCTTACACTATTCTTTACAGCCACCGTTTTAACACTACTTATCAGTTGTAAAGAAGGCAAAGAACAAACAAAACCGGTTGCTGACAAAGAAGCTGTGCCGGCAAAAAAAGTAGAAGAAGCCCCTAAAAATCAAAAACTTACCAAAGAACAACAAATTGCGGCGGCGGTGATGGCAGCACCTGAGGAGATGAGGGCAGGGGCAAAAGTATACGGCTATGACGATGCCGGTAATTTTATCACCTTGCGTGAAGGTACCAATGAAATGGTTTGTTTAGCCGATGACCCGAATAGGGCAGGTTTTGAAGTTGATTGTTACCATAAAGACTTAGACCCTTATATGGCGCGCGGAAGGGCATTGAAAGCCGAAGGAAAATCTGCCGGTGAGCGCAGGGAAATTAGAGAAAAAGAAGCCAAAGCAGGAACCTTGCCCATGCCTAAAAAGCCTGCGACGTTACACATACTTCACGGAACCGATGGTTGGTTTGATACCAAAACAGGAGAAGTGAAAAATGCGGTATACCGTTATGTAGTTTATATACCGTTCGCAACACAAGAAACTACAGGATTGTCATTAAAACCTAATGGGCCCGGACATCCTTGGCTAATGTATCCCGGCAAAGCGAATGCTCATATAATGATTACGCCTCCGGCAAAATAATACCATTTACAACTTATTTTGTAACTATTCAGTCACTCATATTTCGCCCATAAATGCTCTTTTTTGCCTGTTTAACAGCCAAAATAGCTGTTTTATGCCTCAAAATGAAACAGTTTATTAGTTAAGAAATTTAAAAATCACCACCCCGAGACGCGCTTACGGACGCGTCCCACCCCTCCTTAATCCCGAAACTTCGGGAAGAGGGGAGTTTTGTAGAAAAGGATTAAAATGGTATACTATTAAATTACAGGCAAATGCTAACTCCTTCTCTTTAAAGGGAAGGTGGCTATGCCATAGGTGTAGACGGAAGGGTTTATTCCAAAAAACATAAGGCAATGAGTACATCAATTTAAGGATTGTAATCATTCAGGAGATTGCATTTCGCTAATAAAATGCTTTTTTTCGCGTGTTTTTGTGAAATTTTTCTTTTACAATCAAAAGAATAGCTGATTTCTGCCTCAAAACGGACTACCTGAATAGTCACCTTATTTTTTCAAAACTCATAAGCGCTTTAACAAACCGTGAAAGGATTTGAAGCCCTTTGTTTGATTATAAAAACATTGATGCAATGTCAGTAAAAATGCCTTTGCCTTCTAATATAATACTGTCTCTTTTTATAGGGCTTAACATAATTTTAACAAAATTTGATGGCTCATAAATGCTTTGCTCTTTGTAAATTTATTGTGATCTTCAAACCAAGGCTTTACGCCCGTTAATAAATTACTTCTTAAAATTTACAAATCATGAAAATATCTAAAAGTAATGATGCTATACACAGATAGCAATATTATATAGATGTTTAACTTGATGGCTGGAAAACATTAATTATAAACCGATGAAAAAAATTAACTGCTTTTTATTTCAAAGAACACTTATAAGTATGGTAACATTACTATTCGTTTTGGGATGCCTTACTACATTGCAATCTTTTGCCAGTATCCAAAAACAAACACAACAAAGTAAGATCGAATATGCCGAATACAGCGGAGTTGTAGTTGATAGCCAATCAGGTAATCCATTGGTATTTGCATCTCTTACTGTTGATAACACAAATATTAGTACCATAACAAATGCTGAGGGAGAGTTCTTGCTGAAAGTACCCGAAACGATTAAAGATGCAACGATTACGGTCTCATTTT
>DRQI01000418.1 GCA_011330545.1 Flavobacteriia bacterium | reverse complement strand
GGATGGTGCAAAAAAACAAATTAATTATATTGTTCTTCTATATGGTCTTTTCTTGTTTGTAAAACTTGCCAATTGTACCCCCTTATTGTTTCCCTTGTTGGAGAAGACGTTGTACCATTTCCATCCGGTCCATTTTCTGTCCAGGAACTTTGTGAATTTCACCAGGTCGTCAAATCTGTATTTCACACAGTAAGCCGTCCCATCATCATTGTTTCTTATCTTAACTATTGCTATATAGTTCTTTTGCTTGTTGTACTGTTTTTTTCTTTTTTCCAAAATCATGGTTTAAGGTTTAAAGAAGTTGCCGCTAATATACTATATTTTTTATTTCAAACACTTTCTCTTTCACTCTTTGCAGTTTTCCGTCCGATTCTGTTGAAATAAAAATTTTTTTTCGCTCCAACGATAACTGGCAAAACACAAAGAGGTTTATCAAGTCCTTTTTCAAAGTGATTTCCTCGCCAAGAATATTTATAACCCCTTTCTCGTTTTTTCCATTTTTATTGCCTTTTCGTCTGACAATTCTTAAAAAATATATATCCTTTGTTCTAAACTTTTTCACCTGTTTGTTTGCCAAATCCTGATTCTTGAAATCTGATATCTTCCTCTTCTTTTCAAGCGGTGGATTATTGGAAATCAATTTTGAATATCTTTCATATTCAAAATTAAAATCTTTTATTTTTATATCTATTTCTTCCTCATTATCAAAGCTTATTCGATTCCAGAATTTCTTTGAGAAAACATTATTGAACCCCTCTACCTCACCGTTGTTCCAGGGACTACGAGGTGCAATATAAAGTGGTTTTACCCCCAAGTTCAATAAAAACAACGTAAGCCTGCCTATACACTTCTTATGTGTCAAATTGCCCCCAAAGGCACTGTCATTATCAACTTTTAATGTATCAGGTATATAGTAAGTTTCCCATATCTCTTTTAACGTTTGTATTGTCTGTTCGGTAGTCTGGCCCCCGATTCGCTTTACAATCCCTTCTTTTGTCGGGCGGATATACTTACAGGATAAGAAATTGATTTTATCTGAAGAACCCTCTAAATATTTGGGCCCAATAAAATCAAGGCTCATCATAGAGCTGCCTAATTTATTTATTGTACGGATAGGGTACATCATATATTTACTTCCGCCTTTTTGACGTTTTACATGTTTTTTTGTTAAACCTTTTTCCCTCAAAGTAGAATTGATGAACCACAAGGATGCTTCTTTGCTCGTTTGGTTCAAAAAGTTGGACTTGATAGCTATGTCACCCCAAAAATAACTTTCTTCTTTGACCAGCTCCTCACGTATGGAAATTATTGCTTCTTTGTCTTCTTGCTTGTATTTTCGCAACCTGCCCTTTTGCCATCCCCTGTTGTCCGATTTGATTCCGTCTTCGTCCATTTTGACCCAGCGACTGACACTACTACGGCCGGCTGATAAATACTTGGCAATTTTCCTTATACTCCATTTTTTTTTGGTATATAAGTATTTTGCCCTCTTTCTTTTTGCTATTAATAAAATTTTTTCCATTTTTGATGCCGCAAATGTAAATATTTCTCATCAAGAGTGGACTTGTTTCATACCAAAGTTACCCCCCCTAATTCCTACCCGGTTCCACTCCCCCGTCGAGGAAGTCCTGGTATTCTTTGAGTTGGTCCCATTCGCCTTTAGCGGCCATTTTGGCCTGAACGGGCCAGGTGCCGGGGTTGGCAATTTGGAATCGGGGGCCGGCGTCGTTGAGCATTTTTTGCAGCGTTTCGACGGAGGTGTCGGCGAGTTGTTGGAAAGTATAGATACCGATGCCGTGGCAAAGTTGTTCTATTTTGGGGCCGATGCCCTCAATTTTTTTCAGGTCGTCTTTTTCCGGTTGTGTTCCGGTCATGGCAGCGGCCATGGCAGCTTCCTTTTTACCGGTGGCATCTTCTCCCCTGGCTTCTTCACAAGCCTTTAGTTTATTGGTCAAAACGGTAATGTCGCCCTCGAGTGCGCTGATGCGGGTACGGCGTTTATTGAGGTCTTTTTCCAGTTCTTCGTATTTGTAGCTGAGGGTGCTGTGTTCTTTTTCCAGGTCGCGGTGCCGGGTACTGAGGCGCTCGTGTTCGCGTTGCAGTTCGAGGTACATACGCCGCCATTTGTACCAAATAATATAACCCAAAAGGACGCCCAGTGCGAAAGCAACGAGTAACCAGGATATGACTTCGATGGTATGAGATAATATTGTTTCTGACATGGCTGATATTTTTTTAAAATTAATTATTGTTGAAAAAAACGAGGAGACAGCGGGCCATCATTGTTGGATGATGGTCAGCACGGCGCGCCGGTTTTGCCGGGAGCCTTCTTCGGTTCCGTTGTCGGCAACGGGCTGACTTTCGCCCTTTGATTCAATGGTGATGCGGGTTTTGGCTATGCCGTTTTTTACCAAAATATTCATGATGTGTTGTGCCCTTCGTTGGCCAAGCCCCATATTGAAAGCATCTGAACCGGCATCGTCGGTGTGGCCGGTAATGTGGGCCTTGTCGTCGGTATTTTTCAAAAGTTGGATCACATCCTGAAGGCATTCTTCGATTTTGGCATCTACTTCCCGCTCTGATTTTCCGTAAGGGAAAAGAATGGTGAGCGAATTATTGGTTCCAACGATGCATTCGACCGTTTCGGGCGGGGCGGGCGATTTGTAGGCAAATGCAGCCGACTCAAAGAGGGTATCTCCCTGAATGCCTTCTGGCGCCGGCGAAATGAGTTTGGAACTTTCGACCACCTGATTTTCGCTCAGGGGCGGTATGAACAGGGCTTTGATTTTTGCCGCACGGGCCAGGCCCATATTGGCATAGCCTTCGGGAACGGGTTCGCCCGGGTAGTAGTAACCGGTGATTTCCAACATTTGTCCTTTTCCAAGCCCGTCAATGCGGTCTTTTTTGAATTGATCAAATGTGGAACGGGTAATGGGATTTTCATCACTCCATTTGAAAACCAATGGCCGGTCATCAACCGATGGCGGGGGTGCGACAATGGGTGGTTCGTCGGGGCCACACAAATGTTTGATGTGACAGACATACCACCTCGACACCACAAAACACCATAAGACGAACAGGCCAATTG
>DRQI01000417.1 GCA_011330545.1 Flavobacteriia bacterium | reverse complement strand
GTTTATTAATTTTATTATTACTCATAGGCATGTTTTTAGGCTCTCATTTAATAAAAAAAATTCAGTCGCTGTTTTTGAGAAATAAAAATCACCATTAGTTGGCATATCCATTTTGCTGAATTGGCTCAACCTTTATTTCAACTCCCTTATATCATCAGCCACTATCCAACCCATTTTACCGTCGGCAATTTTTATTTTTTCCCAGTTGTCTAAACTTTCTAATATTTGAACTTTGGTGCCTTCGTGCAACTGAAAATTAACTTCGCTAGACATGGTAGGGGCACTTTTTACATCTGCTTGTTGGGCAAAAACAATAGCCGGCTTGTTAGAGGTTACAGTATTGTAATTGTGATAGGCAAAAGCTATGGTGAGCAATGCTAAAAAAGCACTGACAATACTCGAAACAAAATAAAAACGTTTACTGCCCGAACTGTAAGAAAAATGATAGAGCAAAAATAATACGGCGAATAGCAATGAGAAACTCACGGCTAACCACGCCCAAGTATTATAGTTTAGTTTTAATATAAAACCTTCAGTAATTTTTTGTGAAATGGTTTTGGGCAAAGGCTCTATATTATCAATGGCCATCCGTTTTGCGAATCCTAAATTGAACCGGGCATCCGTATTATTAGGGTTTTCCATTAAGGCCTTTTCGTAATAATAAATTGCCGGAGCCACCCTATTGAGTTTATAATTTGCATTGGCAATATTATAATAAAGCCTGTCTATTTGCTTTAAAGGTTTTTTAATTGCTTCTATTTTTTTATACAATTCTAAAGCCTTGGTATATTCTTCATTTTGATATAGTTTATTTGCTTCAACAAACAGGCTGTCTGCTTGTTGGGCAAACAATGCCTTTGTGAGAAGTAACAGTGTTATGAATAGTATTTTTTTCATATTAAACAGAGGCTCTGAGACTTTAGCCTGTCTTGAACGGAGGCAAAAGGCTCGGGCATAAATTTATAATTGTTTATCTATTTTAGCAATGATGGTTCTGGCTTTGTCATATTCTTGCCGCATCATTACGTTGGTTGTTGGTGTATATCGTGCATAATCACAATCGCTCAACACTTTGATAAAATCATCAATAGTATCTGTATCTACCTTACGTTTTTGCAACAATTCACTAATCTTTTCTTTACTAATATCAGTAGTTTCTACTTGTAATTTTGCTTTTAGGTAATTGTGTAATGCTTTTTCTAAAGCAATATAAAATTGTTCTTTATTTTTTAGCTGTTTTTTGGCTGCCGATAAATACTTTTTGGCCAACTTATCAGCTTTTCTACGTTTGTTGCCAATGATATCGCTATCTCTTTCCCTCTTTTTCATACCGATAAAAATACCCAACGGAATGGATAATAATGGCAATACTAACAGGGTATAAAATAATGTTGACCCTAAAAAATCTTCTTTCTCTTCTATGGGCTGTAAACTCGCTTTGGTACTTATGTACCGAATGTCTTTGGCATTACTGATAACATCTCTTTTAAAAACACTCGTAGCAATATCAACCTCGGTAGGGGTTTTTCCTTGTGGCACATTGATAATAATGGCCTCTGAAGTGACGGTTTTATAGGTTTTATCTTTTAGGCTAAAATATGAAAACGATACAGGCGGAATTTTAAACTTGCCTCTAAATTGTGGTACGACGGTATATTGATCGTAAATATTACCCACCAATCCGCCAAGGGTAGTAGTAATATTCTCTTTGTGTTCTGGGGCATATTTTTCTAATCCGTTTGGGGTTTCTATATCGGGCAAACTCACGAGTTTTAAATTTCCTTTACCCGAAACTTCTACTTTAATTTGGGCAGATTCATTTGCTTTTAGCGTTGTTTTGTTAGGGGTTACTTTAAAATTAAAATCGCCAACGGCTCCCGAAAAATCAACGGGTTTATTTGCTAATGGCAAGGGTTTTACCTCTACAATGCGTTTGCCTGTTGACAGTGTAAGGGTAGTATTATTTGAAATCATATTGCCAAACAAATCTCTCCTGCCAATGGGTACGCCTGCCGTAATTTCTATTTCCATCGGGTCAATACTCAATTTGCCGGCTTTTTGCGGAATAAGTACTGTTTTTTTAATAATTGCATAACGGTGGGGCTTGCCTTGAAAAGAACCTTCTTTGGGCTCCCACCGGTTTACCTCAATATTTTGGTTCCAAAAACCATTGAATGATGGTGATTCTACTTCACGGGTATTCCGCACACTCACTTTAGTAACATCTACATAAATTTTATAAACTACCGAAATGCTTTCGCCTACGTACGGATTGGTATTTGATATTTCGGCCACTAAATGAATATTTTGTGAAGCGATAAATTTTGGATTATTGGGGTCTTTAGGAATTGCGACAGCATTGGTAACCGTAATTTTAACGGTATTTGTTTTGAGTACCTTTCCGTCATATTTAATACTCGCCGACGGAATTGTAAAGACCCCTTTTCTTTTAGGTTGTATGGTATAAATATACGATTGCTCAAATGACATTTTACCGTTAAAATTTGAGAAATTACTCGATTGCATCGGCCCTGCCAACACTTTAAAATTCTTAAAATCGGGGGGCGTAAAATCATCGGCTCCTTGCTTATTGATAGAAAATGTAATACGCAAACGTTCATTCACCCCAAGCCTGTTTTTGCTTACGGTAGTTTTAAACGACACATCTTGCGCCAATAACTGTTGGCTTATAATTAATAATATTACTACAACATTTTTCATCATCATTCTTTTTCACTTTTAATTCTCCAAGGTGGGTTTTTTCTATTTTTACCTGCCCGAAAGATAATAATTTGATTATTATCAGGGTCTTTTAATCGGGCTTCCCTCCATTTCCATGTTTTATCATTGGGTAATTCTTCAAATTCAATACCTTTATTTATCAAATCTTGAACTTGTTTATCAAGGTTCTCATTTTCGAAATAAACCATCACGCCATTTCCTTTTGGCAATTCATCTACTTTGTGAATTGAAAAAGTAGCTTCGCCGTCAGGGCATTCAAAACGCACATACCGGGGCAGTGCATCAACAATAAGCTGCAAGCCTAACGTTTTATAAAATGCTGCCGATTTCGCAACATCTATCGATGGTATGGTAACTTGGTTTAGATTCATTACCAATCTTTTTCTTGTTTAATCTTTTTGCCTTTTACTTTTTTGGCATTTACTTTCTTTTGCGTTTTATTTTCTTCTTTATTCATGGCCTCTAACAATTGTTTTATCTGCTGTGGCGACAATTTATTTGGCTGAGGCTTTTGCGGTTGCTTTTGCTTGTCTTTATCACCGTTTTTAGGGTCTTTGTTTTTGTCTTTATTTTGATTTTTATTCTTGTTTTTATCTTTATCGTCGCCCTTTTTATTTTTGTCTTTATCTTTATTTTTATCGTTCTTATCCTTATT
>DRQI01000416.1 GCA_011330545.1 Flavobacteriia bacterium | reverse complement strand
ACAATAAAGGGATGAGTACATGAATTTAAGAATTATAAAAAAAATGAAATTTAATTAAGTTCATAATAAAAAACATTCAGAAAAGAGAATAGCCTAAAATTTAAAGTATTGGCTCTTTTTCGTTTTAAAGCCTAACAGGTTTCAAGAACCTGCTAGGCCTTTACGGACAGCAATTTTGAAATAAACGAAAAATGACTAATTTTTGCCGTGTGCTAAAGAAATTTATAAATAACCACCCCGAGACGCGCTTACGACGCGTCCCAGCCCTCCTTGATCCCGAAGCTTCGGGAGGAGGTGAGTTTGCAAAAAGAATTTGAAAATTGATTACAATTTTAAATTGCAAACAAATTCTAACTCCTTCCCTTAAAAAGGGAAGGTGGCCACGCCACAGGCGTGGTCGGAAGGGTTTATTCCAAAAACAATAAAGGATGGATATGTCAATTTAAGGATTGTAACTATTCAATAAAAAATACAATGGGCAATTGATATTTTACAGATACCGGCCTTTTACGTTGCATGCCCGGTGTCATTTGAGGTAGTTTTTGTACTATCCTAATAGCTTCCTTTTCTAACTGTTTAAAAGGCGATTTTGCTAAGATATCAACTACATTTCCGTTTTTATCGACGGTAAATCGTACCCAAATTCTTTGTTTGCCTGTTGTGTTTAAACCTTCGGCAACGCTCGTATTAAATTTCTTATTGACAAATTTTGAGATTTTTGTAGTAAAGCATTTTTTTGTTGCGGCACTATCCAACCCTTCACAACCAGGATATACAGGAACATCTTCTATAATTCTAAAATCGATAGTTCCTTCAGGTTCAAAGGGCTCTGTAGGTGCTTGGCTTAAGCTGTCTATTACATTATCAATTGGGGGTTCATCTGTTGGGTTGCCTAAGACGGTTTCTACTGTTGCATGATTGTTAGGGACTATCGTTGGAGGTATTAACGGCGGCAATTTCTTAACTATGGGAGGTTGTTTTTTAACCACTTTTTTTTCGATAATTACCGTAGACAGGTCTGTAGGCATCAATGCAACAATATCTTCGGGAGTAGTGTAAGAAAATGGTGTAACTTTCTTTTCTGAAGAATATTCGAGTGCTACATACACAATAAACAAGGCGAGTACCAAGCCTAATTGCGTGAAGAGAAAAGAGCTTTTTTGGAATTTTTCGGAATGGTGTTGATGCGGTGGTTTTTGTGAAAAATTCATAGTATAAAGTTTAATGTTAAAATTATGTTAACATCAATAAACATACCAAAACCCCAAATGAATATTTGGGGCTCTTGTATATTATGAATCGAAAAAATGATTTAGTAGTATCAGCAATCTTTTTACGTTTACTGAACGTCTAAGGTAATGGGCAATGTATATTTAATATTTACGGGTTTGCCACGTTGTTTTGCCGGAATCATTTTAGGCAATAAATTTACTACCCTGATGGCTTCTTTTTCCAATCGTTTGTGTGGGCCTCTGGCTCTTACATCTACCACATTTCCTTTATAGTCAATTTTAAAAAGTACATATACTTTTTTTCTACCGGGGTCTAAACCTAATTCTTCAGCAAGCCCCGTATTGAATTTTTTATTGACAAGCTCTCTTATTTTTTGTTGCAAACATTTTTTCTTTGCTGCTTTTGAGCCTTTGCAACCCGGGTAGATAGGTGCTTCTTCGATAACGGCAAAGGGTACTTCTTCAATAATATCTTCTTCTTCAACCACTTCTTCAATATCAGAGATGTCTACTACTTCTACGGCTTCAGATTCGTCGGTTTCGGTAGATTCAAGTACGGTTTCTTCAATTTCTGTTTGGTCTTCAACAATTTCTATCACTTCGGGTGCCGGTGGAGGTGGAGGTGGGGGCTTGATAATTTCAAGGCGCTCGGTAATTGGTATATCTTCTTCAACTTCTTCTTGAGATGTTACGCCTGTTAAATCGCTAATATCTCGGTCATAGAATTTAAACTCTAAAGAAAAATAAACAATGAGCAGTGAAAGAACGAGGCCTAATTGAACAAATAACTTACTGTAATTTTCTAATTTGGCTTTATCACTTTTTTTTGATTCCATAGTCGAATGTTTAAGTATTTGATATCTGCGTTGAATTTATAAACTATTTTAAATTATAAAATACATGTTATTACAAACATCTGAGTTCTATGGAATGATTTAGAAGGCAGTTATTTTTCGCCGTTGCAAAAATATCCGATGTATGGGGTGCAACTTATAATATGAAATTGCATACGTAAGAATTACCCCGAAATTTCAGGAGCAATAGCGAATTGTAAATAACCTATTTGGCTATAAATAGTATAGAACTCAGGTTATTAATTCTATACGAAGGTCGTGCATATTTTACTAAAAAAGAATGATAATTGTCATGTAAAGAATTAGTTAAGTATGCGCTATTTTTTGTCAAAGGGATATTGTTTATAAAAGGGGGTGTTTTAAGAAATAAAAAAGCCCAACAAAAATGTTGAGCTTTATGATATAAACTATGGTATTTCTTTATTCTACCAATAAGGTTACCGGTAAGGTATATTTTACACCTACAGGCCTTCCTCTTTGTTTACCCGGAATCATTTTGGGTAACAATTTTACCACGCGGATGGCTTCTTTTTCTAGCCTTTTGTGCGGGCCACGGGCTCTTACATCTGTAATAGCACCGGTTTTACTAATTTTAAACTGTACATAAACCCTTTTTTTACCGGGGTCTAAACCAAGTTCATTTGCCAAGTCGGTATTGTATTTTTTTCTTACATGCTTCATAATCTTTTCTTGCAAGCATTTTTTCTTTTGTGCTTTAGAACCTTTACAACCCGGAAAAACAGGAGCGTCTTCAATAATAGCAAAAGGCACATCTTCCAATACTTCTTCTTCTTCTACAACTTCTTCTATTTCTTCTACTTCAACGGCTTCATTTTCGTCGGTTTCAGTAGATTCCAAGACTGTTTCTTCCACTTCTTTCTCATCTTCCACTACTTCGATAACTTCAGGAGCAGGCGGTGGTGGTGGTGGTGGTTTAATTTGTTCTATACGTTCTGTAATTGGAATGTCTTCTTCAACTTCTTCTTGTTGGTTTACATTGGCCAAATCACTTAAATCACGTTCAAACGTTTTGTGTTCAATACCCAAATAAATGATTAGCAGTGCCAGTACCAAGCCCAATTGCATAAACAATTTGCTATAGTTTTCTAAATTTGCTTTCGGATTTTTCTTAATTTCCATTGGTAATAAAGATTAATTTGTTGCTAATTTAATAAATAATATGATTCATACAAGTTTTTTTTACTTCTCTAAAAACATTCGGTTTATTTTTTTGAATATAACGGTTGCCAAAAGCACTCCGGCTGTATTTGCTATAAAATCATAAAAATCTGCCTGTCTAGAGGTAGTTATTGCGCCTTGTAATAGCTCAATAATTATGCCGTAACTTATTATTAGTAAAATAATAATATGTTTTTTAACTTTTTTTAAGGGAGGTGCTTTTGAAGCATATAACCAACTTAAGGTAAGGCATAGGTAGGCAAAAAAGTGTCCGAATTTATCAGAATTACGAACATTAATTACATGAATCCCCCGTAAAGAAATAAGGCTTAAAAAGGCGATTAAAAGCGTTAAAAAAATGGCAATGTAAAAGGCATTATGCTCCAACAACTTCTTTATAGCCATCGGCATCTAATAATTTATCAATTTCTGAAGGGTCGCTTATTGTTGCTTTAATCATCCATCCTTCCCCGTAAGGGTCGGTATTTACCTTTTCGGGAGCGTCTTCTAAACTCTCGTTAAATTCGATAATTTCACCTGTTAAAGGCATAAATAGGTCTGAAACGGTTTTAACGGCTTCAACCGTACCGAAAACTTCATCAATAGCAACGGTTTCGTCTAAGGTATCAACATCAACATATACAATGTCTCCTAACTCGCTCTGTGCAAAATCTGTAATGCCAATGGTTGCCGTATCGCCTTCAATTTTGACCCATTCATGGTCTTTGGTGTATTTTAATTCTGATGGAATGTTCATAGTATATAAATTTTGATGTGCGAATTTAGAGGTTATAAATTTAATTTCCAATATTGTAGCGCAAACTTATCCCCGCATTGACAGATTTTCTCGGAAAAGTAGTAGAGATTAAAAAACGAGAGGAGTTTTGGTCATAGAAAAAAGAGGCCAATAAGTTTTTATTTAACGCATAATCGGCTATGAATTTAAAGGATACCAAACGTTGCCCTCCGGTAACTTGATTGTTGTCGATATCTATTGAGCGTATAATAGTTGAATTATCTCGAATACTAAAATCGGCTTTTAAATTAATATCGCCTTTAAAAGTGGTAGTGGTATTACCGGTTTTCATTTTTAGCTTTACATTTTTAAAACGATAACCCAATCCTAAAATATATTCTTTCCCTCTGATTTCTGTTACGGTATTATTATTCATATTCAAATTTAACGCCTTATCCCTTTTGATTTGGGCACTTACCGAAAACGAATTTTTCATTCGCATATCAACTTTTAGCAATGGCGAAAATTCTTCTACCAAATTAATGCCCGTAAATAATTTTTCAGGCTGAAAATTGTTGTTTAGGTCGGGATTTGAAAACGGGGCTGCAGGGTCATACAATAAATTTCTATTAAATCCGATAATTGAGTATGTTGAACGATACCTGTGTTCTAAAGTAAAACTTCTAAAATGTTTTTTAAACCATTTGAATTTCATCAATCCCTTATAGTTTATACGCCAGTTCGGAATGGGTATATTTCTAAAAGCACCTAGCTTTATAGAACCGGCATTTTTACCCGAATAGGCCGCTAAAAATGCTGGCAATAGTACTTGTTGGCTATTTTCGCCAAAATCAGGGTCGTTAGGATTAACAGGAGGAGGCAATCCGGCTTGTGCCCTCAAACGATTGGCAATAATTGCCCTATTGGCTTTAAATTTTTCAAAAGTATCATCGCCATTACCGTCAAATGCTTTCTTTAGCATCATGTAGCTAATGCTAAAATTACCCGTTTCGCTGATGGGTAAATCAGGATTAAACGCACCATTGATAACATCTAATTGCTGCGATTTATTATTGGTAGACACCCTATTGGCCGATAATTCGATGGTTAGGTTTTTTACAGGCCTTACATCGGCATTGATATCTAATTTATCAAAATGGGTAGTGCTGTAATTTTTTGCAAAAAACGGGTCGGTACTATTTCTTGAAACCAACCAATTATTGGCAATGGCTATGCCTCTGATATCGCGTTGGCTACCGAAAACAAATCCGAAAGTCGGAGCCAAATTCCCTTCAAAATTATCGCGGCCTAAAAACCCTATTTCGGGGGCATATCCCGGTAAAATAGTACCGTTGTTTTCGGCATAGGCTATTTTTATTTTTTTTACGGCGGTAACGGCATCTACAAAACCTTGTAGTATCTTTTGGCCGGGAGTCATTTTTTTTCTGTTCAATCGTTGATTTCTGATACTACTAGCCACTTTAGGGATATTTTTATCGGTACTGTTTTTATCTTTCTTTGTTGCTTTTTTCTTTGTTGTTTTGTTACCCTTACGCTTCTTTTTTGCCAAATTTAAAATACCGGTTTTTTTATAGAGTTTGTTCATGTCTATGTTTGCCGATAAAGTATGCGTATTGGCATTTTGAATGGTATTGCCAATTTGGTCTACAAAAGATGTCGAAGCGGCCTGCCAATCAAAATCAGCCGTATAGCTATACGTGGTACTGATAAAATCAAACCAAGGTATTTTATTTAATGGTATTTTATAGGTAGCATCTAGTGTTTGATGATATTGGTTGGGCCTGCCAATTCTGAAAAAATTGGTAAACAGGGTTGTGTTTTGAGGGTCTTCAAACTCATCATAAATATAATTATTGGCAGCCCTAAAGGTAAACTGTAATGATTTGGTAAGGTTATAGGCAAGATTATAATCCCAATCAAACATAAACCGCCGTTGGGTTAACTCGGGTAATTTAGGAAAAGTAGGGTCGTTTACCAATGGCCTTGACAATTGTTGGTTATAACTTCTGATGATACTCGAATTTATAGAAATAGACGTAGGCAACGGATTAAAATTAAAGTCTTTGATAAATTGAAAAAATTTATTTTTATCTAAAAACTTCCATTTTTTTAAGGGTTCAATAGATTTGGGCTTAAAAGTATAATTGTAATTTGCTGAAGCCCTTACATTTTGATCAACAAAACGTTCAACATTATAATCTCTGTGATAGGTGTCATTATAGGCGTATGATACCGATACATTTTCAACATCATACAGGTGTTGCTTTTTTTCCGGATTGGTTCTTTCTTTCCGTACATTAATTAAATTAATACTTCTGCGTTTGGTATAATCTCTTGAATTTTTACTATTCGGATTTATATCTTTCGCATCTTCAAAGAGTACGTCTTGATATTGCGGATCCCATTTAGGGTCTTTAAACTCTTCGGCGATACTGTAATTAAACGGAATTTTAACGCCTGTTTTTTTAGGAAGTAGCTGACCTAAATTAACATTGGTCACAATATCATATTGTTTTACGTCTTCGATACTTCTTTCATTTACACTTTGGTCTATAGAGCCGAAACCTCTTGAGCTGGCACGCCCCGAGACCGAGATATCGGCAAAGTCGGCAAAATTGGCATCGGCATTTATTACGGCAGCCCAACCGCCATCGTTATCAAAATCGGTAACTCGCAATTCATTAAACCACAATTCGGCACTTCTAGGGCCATCACTGTCATTTCTTACCCCTATCATCAATGTTCTTAAATTGGATAAATTAGGATTTCCTTTTACCCTGATACCTGCCTCGGGAGCAGAGGCTAAGCTTGGATATAACTCATTGATAGGAGGGTTTGTAGCATCGCTTAACCGCTCTAGTTTTAATTGCCCCAATTGTCTTAGTTTGGCGTTAAGCCTGTTTTTCCAGATACTATCGGCAGAAGTTTCATTAAATTCTGTCATCCGAAGCGGAAGTTCTATCTGGTAATAGTTATCATTGATATCGCTTCCTAACCTGATAATGGCTGTTAAATCATTATTTTCGGTACTCGTTGGTTGTGTGGGAAGGTTTTCTGCATGTATGAACATTTTTAAATTGTGGAACATACGCATGTCAAAACTTGTATTTTTAAAAACAATCCTAGTTTGGTCTTTGGGCAAATCGGTAAGCCTCAATAAAAGCGATTGTTCGTTTTGTCGTTGAATACTGGTTTGGCCTTGTAAGCGTTCTCTTTGCAAACCCGGCGGCAATACATACGGAATGGGTTCTTTTCTTTCATTTTCTTCAATATTAACCACCCCAACTTCAAAATTTCTATTTTCAATTTCTCCTAACGGCTGTGGTACACTTAAGGGGTCGCTATCGTCAATGGTTGTAATAAACCTTCGCCAGTCGCCGCGTACCAATTCTAATTCGCCAAAACGCAACACCACGGGGATTTTGAATTTGGTTAAAAAGATACGCATAAAGCGGATAGAGTTAAAATCTGAAATACCGCCGATGGTTTGGTCAGGCGTATTGATTGGAATTCTAAATTGATACCAAGTAACTTGCTGAGTACCACCATTGGGTAAGTTTACGGTAACTTCTTTGCTGTCAACAATATAATTAGGGTTATCGGGGGTAGAAGGCCTATCGGGGTTTAAGTCGGTAGGGTTTAAAGTTACTTTGTATTGGTAGTAACTTTCAACATCACTCATGGTTTGGTCTTTGTTGATATCTTCAATATCAGGAAAAGAAGTGGCTCCGGTTGGAAAAGATTCGGTAGAATTATTGATGGTAGGTGAGTTGCCTTGCGTTCTGTTAAAATTTCGATAGCGCGTTAATATGGAAGCATCTGCAGCGTCTAAATCGCTACCCCGAAAGAAATTGTAATTATCAGAAGAAGGGTCTGCATTGAGTTCAGACATCACATCTTGGTTTACAATACCGCTTAAAGCAGTTAAGAAAGGCTGAAACTTACTTTTTTCATCATTGGTCTCACCATTAATTCCCGGAGAACCGTTATCATCCGGAATTCCGTCTAAGCCTACATCTTGATTGGGCCTTTCGGCATCTTCTTCGGTAAAGGCATAAATTAACGATTGGTTTTTGGGAATAGACGACCATTCGGTACGGTCAATATTACCATTGACAATTTGTATGCCGTCTCCCGGCAATCCGTTTTCATACATACGCCTGTTATCGTCTAAAATATCTTCTGAGATATTTCCTAAGTTAAAATATAATTCCCCGCCAAAATCGGTAGGATTTACATTTTGTGGAGCGCCTTCAGTGGTTTTGATAGAATAATTTTGGTAGGGATCCATCAACCAAAACTGGATGTATTCAACATTGGCTTGTAGAAAATCGGTAGTATTTAATGAACGCATAATACCGGCCCATTGTTTTTCGGGCTCCCTAAAAGTACCATCGGCGTTTACGTTATCACTAAAATTATAGGTTCCGCGCTCTTGCGGATAATAGGCCAAATCAAAAGTATTTATAATATTTGTTTGTACATTGTCTAAATCTATTTCGGGAAAAAGCTCGGTAAAACTCACTTGGCGTACTTCGGCTCTAGAAAGCTCTTCATCGTCAATATTATTAGGTTTTAAGGAGTTGCCATAAAACAATCGGTCAATGGTATACCATGCCAGTTTTGAACGTTCGGCACCAGATTTCAATGTAGTACTTAATGAAGCCGGTATAGAGCCGTCTCTAAAGTTTAAAGGGTCTCCATCCGGAAGTCCGTTATTAGGAACACTCGCTAAAAACCACTGTCTGGGTGAACCGATATTCAACGGTATTTGCGAACCTTCGAAATCATCTATATACGAAGCCACTTCGCCAATCACTCCGCCATTTTTATTTTTTGAAGCCCCGGGCAACAAATAGGCCGCTTCTGCCCGTATTGAAAAATTCGAGGCAACATCGGTATCTATATTGGGCAATTTATTTACCCATTTAGTAAACTTGGGAACTTCGGTTTGATAGTTTAGATTAAACCCTACAATGGTATTGTTAACTGATTCTGAACCAAATTGCATTTTGCCAAAAGCCCTTTCGCGCAAGCTCAGCAATGTGCCGCCAATGGCAAAATTTTCTGAAAAGATGTGCTGTACATCAATTCCCATAAAACGCCGTTGTTGCTGGCTAAAGCCATTGTTATTTTCTACAGATACATTGATAGGGGCGTTGGAAGCTACGAGGTTTGGGTTGATAATTTGTACGTTGCCAATTTGGTAGTCTACCACATAATCAACACCTTCTATCAGCTCCCTGCCTCCTGAAGTTACTCTTACTGACCCACGGGGTACATTAAAAGCCCCTAAGGGGATACCGCCTCTTGACTCTGATTTGAAATATCCTTTTAACAGGTATTTATCTTTACTTTGAAATTCATTTTGGGCTTGAGCTTTGGTCTTGGTGTAGAGTTCTGTAAAAATAAATAGGCCGTCATTGGGATCGGTCAATAGCTGCCCCAATTCACCTGAATTAGGTTGTGAAGGTGTTCTGCTGGCTCCAAAAGGCTCTACGGTAGGAAAAATTACATAGCCGTTTTGTGAGTTTATGGTAACCCCTTCAACATAATCAAAAAAGCCATCGCCTTCAGGGTCTTCATTATTAGATTGGTCTAACCGGTCTAGGCGTAATAAATTTAATAATGTTTTGTCTTTTACGCCATTGGTTGCGGCATTTTGTAATATATTCAATGGTACGCCTGCGGCATCATCTTGATACATAACTTCTAAACGGAACCCGTCAGGTTGTAGTTGAAAAGCGCCGATATCATAAACGTTTTTCATCATTAAATTCCAAAGGGGAATATTTGTATTAATAATTTCACTGCGCAATAATTTTACGACTAAGTTGTCAGGGGCTGTAACCCCGTCACTAGAAAGTTCTCCTACTCTGAATACATTGTTGCCTGCAATATTACTATCGGTATATTCGTAGGCAACGGCTAAAATGTCACTGTCTGCCAATCGCCGGTTTAGGGTAATATATCCCAATTGGGGGTTTAAAGTAAAATCGATTCCTAAGGTTAATTTACGGGCATTTTCCAATACAGAATATCCGGTACCTTGTTGTAAATTATATTGACTTGTTGGCCCTAAGGCGTCATTGATGCCCGAAATACTTCTAATGGTACGTGCAGGGTCTGTCAATAAGCCAATTAAGTCATTTCCTTCATTTCTTGGGTCAGCGCCTCCATTTCCTTGAACATTACCCGGGCCGATATTTAAATCATTGGCTTCTCCCATATCTGCTATGGCCACAATATTACGAACCCCTTCAGTAGTATTATTTCTATTGGTTACCCATACTTCAATTTGGGTTACATATTTTGAACTATTGATTAAAGGAAATTGTTTGAGCGCATCGTTGAAATCATTCCTAAACCGTTGTGATAAAAAGAAGTGCCTGTTGTCATCATAGTCACTTGCCTTTAGGTTGAATTCTGTAATGGTGGCACCACCTTGAGCCGCTACTGAACGCGTTTGCGAGTTTTGTTTTGCAAACACACCGGTAACCGTAGTTTTGCCAAATTGTAATTGTGTTTTTACGCCGAATAGGTTTTGGGCTCCTGAAATTAGGGAGCTCTGTATAGGCATACTTACATTTCCGACTTCAATTTTTCTGATAATATCATCTTCGGTAGGGGTATATTCTAATTT
>DRQI01000415.1 GCA_011330545.1 Flavobacteriia bacterium | reverse complement strand
GCCCGGGCACAATTGTTACAGGAATGAACTATGTTAGCAACACCAATTATAGCCACATTGTCATCGTCATTTTAATTTTTGCAATAATTTGTTATCTCAATTTTATTGCATTTAAACTTAGCGATTATATTACCGAAAAATTAGGCCATAATATCATTACCGTATTCGGTAAAATAATGGGATTGATTATTGCCATTATCGGTACCGATATGGTAATAGAAGGAATAAAAATAGCATTTAAATTATAAAATATGTCAAATAACAGAGGTAGTAAAAGTTTAGGGTTAAAAGAATTAGTAGCTATAGCTATTGGAGGAATGGTTGGTGGAGGTATTTTTACCATTTTAGGCATCTCAGTAAGTTTAATAGGGTTTTTAACGCCTATTGCCATCGCTATTGGAGGGGCTGTTGCAGGCTTAGCAGCCTATTCTTATGTAAAATTGGGCTTGTATTACAGAGATGAAGGCGCTACCTATGCGTTTGTAAAGAAAACATATCCCACA
The DNA here is from genome assembly GCA_011330545.1 of Flavobacteriia bacterium. Taxonomy (GTDB): domain Bacteria; phylum Bacteroidota; class Bacteroidia; order Flavobacteriales; family Flavobacteriaceae; genus Aureibaculum. Next base: position 2,631 of record DRQI01000415.1, on the reverse strand, counting down.
GCCAAATTTCCGGCGGCAGTAATAGGGTGGCTTGTTATTTTCGGCTATATCAGCACCTTGGCAATCTACGCTTATACCTTTTCATCGTATGCCATTAGCGGTAGTGAATTTGCCAATAATTTATGGGCACGTAAAGGAATTGCATTAGGTGTATTGGCATTATTTACCTTAATTAATGTTTGGAGTGTAAACGGAATGGGAAAAATTGAAGATATTATGGTCTATACCAAACTCATCATCCTTACCATTATTTCTGTGGTTTTAATTCAGCATAGAAATATAGATACCCAAACATTTATGCATAATATGAAAGCCGATTTTGGTACATCTAATTTTATGAGTATCTTGATTGTAGCTTCTCTAACATTTGTTGCCTATGAAGGATTTCAATTGGTCATTAATGCCGTAAATGAAATGAAAAAGCCAGAAAAAGATACGCCAAGAGCCATTTATACTGCCATTGCAGTAGTTATCTTATTATATGTTATCATTGCTATTGGCGCCTTGTTTGCCATCCCTTTAGATGAAATGGCAAGAGATAAAGAATATGCTTTGGCTGCCGGCGCAAAAAATGCCATTGGCAGCATTGGAGAAACCATGGTCATTATTGGCGCCATTCTAGCTACCAGTAGTGCCATTAGCGGTACTCTATTCGGGTCATCACGCCAAATGGCAGAAATAGCCGAAGATGGATTTTTACCCAATAAGTTAGCAACAAGAAAAAGTAACAATATTCCCGCTTTTGCTGTGATATCAATGGCTGTTATGGCAGCTATTTTAATAGTAGCCGGAGGCTTGCGATTGTTAGTAGAATTTGGCAGTATCACGTTTTTAGTGGTCTCGTTGTTAATGGCGCTTATCAATCATCAAATACGTAAAAAAACAAAGTCTTCTTCGTTTATTACTATTCTTGCCATCCTTGGATTAGCAATGGGAGGCGTATTAATTTTATACTATGAATTTACACACAAATGGGAACAGATGGTTGCCATTATATTTGTTTATATAGCCTTGACAATCGGCGCTTGGTTATATTCAAAAAAAGGAAAGTTTATGCTAAAAAAATAACCGATGGAAACAATAAAAATATACATTAATTATATTGCTGATATTGTTGAAGCCATAGGCGTTGCTACTATTTTTATAGGAATATTGTATTCCTTTTCTGTTTTTTTCTTTTCAAAAGGACAAACAAAAAAGAGAAACTACACACATTTGAGGCAATTGTTAGGCAAATCTATATTACTCGGCTTAGAAATCTTAATCGCTGCCGATATTATGGCAACAGTAGTAACTGACCCAACAATAATGTCGGTCTCAGTATTGGCCATCATTGTTCTTATAAGAACCGTTATGAGCCTCTCATTAGAAGTAGAATTACAAGGAAAATTCCCTTGGCAAAAAATTAAAAATTAAAAAAAATGAAAACAAACATAATAATTATGGGTGGCGGGTTTGCAGGCTTACGCGCTTACTATCGCTTAACACAACACAATCATAATTTTGATATTACGATAATTGATAAAAGAAAACAACTTTTAGAAAAACCATCATTGCCCGAGGTTGCTTTTGCAGGAAATCCCGTATCAGGGGTGTTAATTGATTTAAAAGAACCCGTAGAACATAAAGGGGGAAAATTTATCAATGCCGAAGTAGTAAAAATCAACCCTAAGCTCAAACACCTACATTTAGATAATGGAGAAAAATTAGATTTTGATTATTTGATAATCGCCTCAGGGGCCATTAAAGATTATGATGCCATTGAAGGGTTTAATGACTATGGCTATTCTATGTGCGACGATGTGCATGCCGTTGCACTATGGAAAGCCATTCAAAAATTTACAGGAGGCAACATTGTTATCGGAACCGCTAAAAGTACTTTTGGCAGCCGTGTAAATGCTCCTTATTTAGTTGCCCCTTGTGAAGGCCCTGTGGGCGAAGCTATGTTTATGATAGATTATGACTTGCGAAAAAGGCATCTCAGGGAAAAAAGTTTAATTACCGTATTTACCCCCGGAGAAATATTTTTTGAAGACGTAGGCGATACCGTAAGGAATAAAGTAGGAGGCATCATGCAAAAAAGAGGTATTACGCTGAGCAATAATAAAGTAGTGACAAAAATAACGAAAGATGAAATCTTTTTTGAAGACGGAACAAAAATGCCTTGTGATTTAGCGGTAATCATTCCGCCTTATAAAGCACTACCGCTGTTTAATGAGTGTGATTTGGGTGACGATATGGGATTTATTCCTACAGACAAAACCATGAAACATTTAGATTATGACGCCATCTATGCCATTGGAGACATCAATGCACTAGCACAACCCAAATTGGGGCATATTGCGGTTCATCAAGCCGATATTGCGGTTTCGGCCATTTTAAAAGAAATCAATGGAGAAGGTGAAATTATTGCATTTGAACCGAGTGTATTTTGTATTATGAATATGGGTGGGTTGGATGCTACGTTAATTTATTCTGATAATTTATACCACGGCAAAAACGATTTGGCTTTTCACAACCCTATTTCCAGGATGATGAAATGGTCATTTGACAATTATTACTTTTTTACCCAAGGGCACATGTTTCCTGATTTTGCTGTAGAAGGCATGGAAAAATTTTTAGAAATTTGCG
>DRQI01000414.1 GCA_011330545.1 Flavobacteriia bacterium | reverse complement strand
TTCAAACGTTTCGGTAGCATTGGGGTACGGGGCTTTGATAATGAGTTTTTTATAATCTTTAAAAGATTGAATGGTAAACCCTTTTGCGTATTTTATGGCCGTATTGGTAACAGAGATTGGCTTTTTTTCTGCTTGTTTGCATGCCGTAATCAGATATAATAAAGAAATTAATAAAGTTAGTTTTGTTAATTTTATGTGTTGAATACTCATGGCACAAATGTATAGAAAATCTATACATTATTAACCTTCTTTTGTGTTCTGCTCGGGCAAGTGATAAAATTAGGTTTAACCTGCCTACGGTAGGTAGCAGGCTTACAAAGTTGTTTATTTGGAAATAACAGTTTTAGAATGATTTTATCTAAATTCTACTCTAAAAGTAAAATTAGGTGTCAAGCCTAAAGAGGTTTGTTTTATTTCTAGCGGATGATTATCAATGTCTAAGCGATAATAATCGTTTAATAAATTTTTTCTACTAGTGCTATTCCATAAAGAGGCTCCTAAAATAGCGTTTACTTTTTCAGAAAAACTGAATTTATAAATGGCAGATACATCTAACCTGAAATATTCTTTAACCCTGCTACTATTAGCACTTTCATATTGTAAGGTGTTGTTGACAATTTCATTTCCGTTGACAAGATTTGTACTTGGTATTCCTGAATGCCAATTCATTCCGGCAGATATTTTTATTTTTTTGGTAGAAAATGAAGAACCTAAGGTAAAAGAGTGTTTGATATCGAGATTGTTGGCGAAGTTGATTTCTTCAAAATTTTTAAAGGTATATTCATTATTGGCGTAAGTGTAACTTAACCAAGTACTTATTTTTCTAAAACGTTTGTTAATTAAAAGTTCTATCCCTTTTACCCGGTAACTACCATTTTCTTTTTTTGAAATATATTGGTTTAAAAAACCTTGACTTTGCGAGGTGATGCCATCAACTTCTTTGAGATACCCTTCAGCACTTATGAGCCATCCTTGGTGACTGTAATTAAGTCCAATTGAAGCCTGTTGACTAATCAGTATCGGGATTTTATCATTGTCAGATAACACCCATCTCCGTTTTTCAATTCCTAAAAAATCATTTTGAAAATTGATAATTTGCGAAGTGTTTTGATGTTTGAGCTCACCTGAAATATCGAGGCTGAAATTGTCTAGAAATTTATGGTGTAAACTCAATCGGGGCTCAATGATGTGTTTTTTAAATTTTTCTACATAATTGTATCGAATTCCCGCTCTTACAGAAGTTTTATTAGAAGTTGATTGATAATTAATTTGTGAATAAAGGGCATGTTCTCTAATGACCTCTCGTATAAATTCCTTAAACACAGGGTTGTCTACATCTGTTAAGTTGCTTACTCCGGTTTCTGTAACCTGATATCCGTTAAGAAAAGATATGTTGGTGTTATATTTATACCAAGTATTTAATTTAAGTGAAGTTTCTGAAACGATATTTTCTTGTAATAAACGTTGTTGGTTTAGTATATCCGAATTAATGGCTTTTAATGTATAGTCGGTTTCATAAATTTGTAGAGTACTTACAAATTTCGAATTCCATTTTCTTTGATAGAAAATCCCTCCTGAGATACTATTTTGTTCAAGATTGCTCTTTTTTGATTGTTGAACATTATTAACTTTTGCAATTTCATCGAATTCAAGTTCGTTGTAGACATTTAAAAAATTGAGCCTGAGTTGGTCTTTTTCAGAAATAGCATACAACCACCGCAAGCTGGTATCATAAAATTCAAATTTTATATTTGTGTTCTCAACTTTAGTAGTTGGGTGAATTACTTCTGTGTTACTCAGTATCCTGTTGAAATATTCGGTATAAGTTGGGGTTTCTACCATGTTGCTCAAGGCATTTCTAGCAGATATTTGAACAGATGATTTTTCGCTGATAGGAACATCTAGAAACGCATCAACATTGATAAGGTTCGCGCCAATGCTACCGGAAAATGAATTCTTGATATTTGATGCTGTTTTCATGGCAATAGTGCCTGAAACGCCATCGGATAAATCTACACTTGTACCATTTTTAATAACCGATACATCTGTAGTGATTGAAGGATTAAAGATAGAAATCAACCCAAAAAAATGCCCTGATTGATACATTTTAATACCATCCCATAATAGTAAATTTTGATCGTGAGTACCTCCTCTAATATTGATATTTGATACGGTTTCATTAACACTTTGAATTCCCGGTAAGGCTTGTACGGTTTGTAACACATCGGTTTCTATCAATCCCGGAAGTATGCCGAAATTAGAAAAATTGATAGTGAACGCCCCATGGGCAATTTTGTCAATACCTTTAGTTAGAAAATTAGGGATAACTACTTCTGATAGGGTTTCAATTTGAGGCAATATATAAATATTTGTACAATCATTTTCCTTAAAATAGCTAAAGGGTTTTACTATACTATAATACCCTAATCTATGTATGGTTATATTTTCGTTTTCTTGCTCGATATTGCACTTAAAATATCCGAAGGCATCAGAAGTGGTATATGAATTATTGGCGATGATATTTACATTTTCTACGGGCAATTTAGTCTCATAATCAATGATATAACCACAGACAGATAAAGATTCGTTTCTAGGTTGAATGGCTACAAAATTGTTTTCTAAAACTTTTAAAATGAGTCCTGTTTTTTTTCTTAAATAAGTAAGTACTTCTTTAAATGTAAGGTTGGCAGAGGGCTCTTCAATAAAAATACCCTTGATAGCATCATCAGCATACGTAAATTGAAAGTTATACTTATTTTGTAGTATAGTTAAAATTTCGGATAAAGGTTTTTTTTCTTTATCTATTTGCGCATAGAGAATAGTGGAAAAAAGGAAAAGTATGAAAAAAATAATACTTTTATGTTTCTTACTCACTGCTATATAAGGTGATGTTAGTTAAATTTTCTTTTTTAAATGTTAAATCGAAAGGCACTGTAATAGTTGTTAAGGCTTGGTCAATATTGTCATGAACAAATCCCCCGGTGAATAAACGTTTTGTATCTATATTTTGGGTGGTTATTGTAACATTATATTGCCTTTCAAACTCATTCAACACCTCATATAGGGGAACGCTCTTGAAACTGCTTTTATTGTCTATCCATCTAGGTTTTTTATAACCTATGGTATCTGTCACAACTGTTCCATCTATAATTCTTATTGTTTTGCCTTGGGTTAGTTGAAAAGATTCTTTGTGGCTCTTTACACTTACAATCCCTTCAAAGCATGTTACCTGAAAATAATCAGCTCTATTTTTTACATTGAATTGTGTTCCTAAAACACTAATGGTACCATTGGTTGTAATAACATCAAATGTAGCACCTTTAGCAACTTTAAAAAAGGCTTCTCCATCTAATGATATTTCTCTTTTATCGGCCCATTTCTTTTTATTGTATTTGGCTGTAGAATTAGCATTTAGTACAACCGAAGAAGCATCGGGCAATTCAAAAGTAGTTTTTTGACTTGCCACTGTTTGTACAGTCGTTACATTAGATGTTAAAAAAGCAAAGTAAATGCCTAAACTTATTACAAAAAGAGCTGCTATTCTCAACGCGGTTTTGTAAGAATTTAAGCGTATCAATGGCGATTTTTTATTTTTTAACCCATTTTTAAACTCATCATAACTTCTTACTGTAGAAAATTGCGAAGCTTTAAATTTTTTGGCTCCTTCTATAATTTTAGCGTTGAGTTTAAAATCTTCTGATTTTTTAAACGTTGCCAATTCTTCGTCGGTAAGTTCACCGGCTAACCATTTTTTTAATATGTAATCTTTATCCATATGCTAGGGATTTCTAAAAGTATAACAACTTAAAATTCATTTTTACCGAATATTCTACTTAAAACCTTTAACTTGTTCTTTAATTATCTTAAAAGCACTATATATCCTATATTCAACTACCCTAGATGTAATATTGAGTATTTCGGCTATTTCTTTATGTCGTTTTCCTTCTACTTTATTTAGCAAAAAAGCAACGCGTTGTTCTTCGTTTAAACTGTTTAGCGCTTTTTGATATTTTTGATAAAACTGCTCTTCTTCTAATAAAAATTCAGGAGTTTCATTGGTATAGTCTTTAGGTTTTATTTCCTGAAATTTTAAGATAACTTTCTGATGTTTAAATTTATTAAGCATCATATTTTTGCCAACAGTAAATAAAAATGCCCTTGCCTTTTCCGGAACGATATCTTTACAATTGTCCCATAACTTCATAAAGGCGTCTTGTACTTTATCATTGATATCCATTTGACTACCAAATTTGTAGTACAAGTAATCGTGAAGGTCTTTAGCATACTGTTTATAAATACTTGAAAACACTTTTTCGTCACAAACAGTATGTTTAATTTTTTTTGGCATTTTTAAAAAAATATTCGGCAAAAGTATAAAAAAATACTTTTTTTAAGTAATTTAAGCAAGTTAGTTGTTATTTAATCAAAGGTGTTTGCAAAGTATAAATTTTTGGAAGTTATGAAAATAAACATAAAGTTATCGATAGTAGTCTCGTTTCTTTTGTTATTCGTTTTCTTTTCGTGCAGAAAAGAAGAAACGATTCTTATTGACCGTACACAAGACCCGGGCTTAAAAGCAAATTCTACAGTAGCAGATTTGATGAACCGCACCTCATTCAACGATGGCTCAAAAGATAATATTATTGATAGGGCCAGTTGTTTTTCTATAAAACTACCCGTAACTGTCATTGCCAACGGAACGACCATTGTTGTAGAAACAGCCAATGACTATGAAGTGATAGAAAGTATTTTTGATGATAGTTCTAGTGATGTTGATACTATCGAAATTATATTTCCGGTAACGTTAATATTTAGCGATTTTACCGAAGTTACCGTCAATAGCCAAAGCGAACTCGAAAGCTATATTGACGACGATTGCAATAGCGGAATTGATGACGATATAGAATGTTTAGATTTTCAATATCCCATCACAGCCTCGGTTTTTAATACCTCAAATGAATTATTAAATACCATTGCCATTAGCAATGATAGTGAGATGCACGATTTTATTGAAGATTTGAATGACGATGTTATTGTCAATATTAATTTTCCGATTACCATCACACTTTTTAATGGCGATGATTTGGTTATTAATAATTTAAACGAATTAGAAACTGCCATTAATAATGCCAAGGACCAATGCGATGAAGATGATGATAATGATTTTGACGATGATGACAATACCGATATGGATGCCCAAGGGTTTTCTGATTTGCTAACCTCATGCCCGTGGAAAGTAGATGAATTAAAAGTTAACGAGCAAGAATTTGAAAATCTTAAAAATACCGTCTTAACTTTTAATGCCGATGGTACGGTTAGTGCCGAATTAAACAGTTCAACTTCAAGTGGTACCTGGACTATTATTACGAATGACGGCTTGCGCTTGCAGTTGACGATGGATACATTAACCGAATTTAATAATACATGGAGGTTGAGTAAAATAGAAGCAGAAGACGATGGCAAAGATAAAGTAGAATTGAGAAAAGGGGAAGACGAACTTAAAATCATAAAAAATTGCAGTTAAAGGCTTTATTTTATAATGACAAAAGAGTAAAATATAAAAAAGGAATTAGTCACTAAAACGAAACGATATTATAAGGTTTGAATTAAAGAAAAGGGTTAGTTGCTTATGATAAAGTTTCTGCTGATTAATTTTAAACTGTTCCATTGCTGAGGGGCTTTGGAGCAGTTTTTTATGAAATAATAACCTTCTTATACTAATTTCAACTTTGCTTAAAATGAGAAAGATATTTTAATTATTTTTGAATACTTATATTTGCCATACATGAAAAAACTTCTCATTATTTTCAACAAATTTTTTACCCCTTTTTTTAATACTCGGGCAGCAGGCGTTTATATGTTGTTATTTGCCATTGCCATTGCCGTAGCAACATTTGTAGAAAATGATTTTGGTACCAGCGCGGCGCAAAAAATAATCTTTAAATCATGGTGGTTTGAGCTATTGCTGATTTTATTCGGTATCAGCATTGTAGTAAACATCATAAAGTTTAGAATGATACCACAAAAAAAATGGCCTTTATTATTATTTCATTCAGCCATCATAATTATTTTAATAGGTGCCGGCATAACGCGTTATTTCGGATATGAAGGAATCATGCATATACGGGAAAACGACACCTCAAATACCTTTTTGTCTTCAAATACCTTTTTGAATTTTAAAGTCCTTAAAGATAATAAAGAATATCAGTTTAATGAACCGGTACTTTTTGCCAGTTTGGGGAATAATAATTGGCACCGGTCATATAAGATAGAAAATGATTTGATAGATATTGCGGTAAAAGAATTTATTCCCAATGCCAAACAAATACTCAAAAAAACGAGTACCGGTAAACCCGTATTAAAAATTGTAATTGCCGGAATGAATGGCAGGGAAGATTATTTTATTGCCCAAGGCCAAACCAAACGCATTCAGAATATGGTTTTTAATTTTACAAAAAACCAATTGCCCGATGCCATCAATATCGATTATAAAAACGACTCATTATTCTTTAATGCCGACAGGATGTTTACCCGAATGACCATGGCAACCAGAAAAAATGACACCATTTTTCCATCTGAAGCCTATAGCCCGCTAAAATTGCGCTCACTGTATTCAGATGGCAGTAATCGGTTTGTTTTTGGCGATTTTGTAAAAAGTGGCGAAGTAAGTATTGCATCAGAAAACCGAAAAATGCAAACTCAAAGTTTGGCAGCACTGGTATTGGAAGTGTCTGTAAACGGAAATACTAAAGAAACCTATGTCTATGGACAAGAAAGAGTCTACGGAAGGCCTGCACTGTTAGAGTATAACGATATGAACCTATCGATTTCGTATGGTGCCAAAAATATAACATTGCCGTTTTCCATAAAATTAAAGAAATTTATCATGGATAAATATCCGGGTACCAACAATGCATCTTCGTATGCGAGTGAAGTGCAATTGATTGATACACAAAAAAATATATCGAAAGATTTTCGCATATACATGAATAATATCCTAAATTATGGTGGCTATCGCTTTTTTCAATCGTCTTTTGACCGGGATGAAAAAGGTACTTATCTAAGTGTAAATCATGACTTTTGGGGCACTACCATCTCGTATTTAGGATATGCCTTATTGACTTTAGGTATGTTATGGACATTCTTTAGTAAAAAAACAAGGTTTTATCAAGTAACACAAAAACTCA
>DRQI01000413.1 GCA_011330545.1 Flavobacteriia bacterium | reverse complement strand
TTTTTAAACCCTATCCGCTTACGCTCATTCTGTTCAATTTCCTGTTTATCTTTTTTTAACAAATAATTTATGGCTTCATACACATCTTTAAACTGTTTATTGTACTTGCTTTCCAGTTCTTTGAGTTTGCCGGTTAAATCTTTATGTGTTAAAGCGTATTGCCGTATAAATACAAAGGCTCTTATTATTTGTATATTTACTTCAATAGCTTTAGGGCTATTTAGTACGCTTGAAAACATGGCAACGCCTTGTTCGGTAAAGGCAAAAGGGTTGTATTTACTATGTTTGCCCCTACCATTTTTTAAGGTCACAATTTGTGACCTTAAAACGTTGTACTCATCTTTGGTTACTTCAAACATAAAGTCTTTTGGAAAGCGTTTAATATTACGCCTTACGGCTTGTTTTAATATTTTGGTTTGCGTTCCATACAATTCTGCAAGGTCAAAATCTAACATTATTTTTTGTCCTCTTACTTCGTAGATTTTACTTTCTATACGCTGTAAATTCATAGTTTTAAATACTAAGTTAATTCTATCTCCTTTTCCTTATTCCTACTGCTAATTTACTATAAAAATGTAGTTAAAACGATGCGATACAATAATCTCAAAAGAAATTTAAATTATCAAACTAAAATTTTACCTTTGCACCAAGGGTCATTAACTCAGTTGGTTTAGAGTGTTACCTTGACAGGGTAGAAGTCACTGGTTCGAATCCAGTATGACCCACATCAAGCACAATCCTGATACAGGAACGGTATCAGGATTTTTTATTTTTCTGCAAACAACGTTTAGGTTGTTTGCAGAAAAATAAAAAATACTATAAAAAACGTAGTTTTTTAAGGATTGTATTTGGAGCAGTGGATACAACTGGATCAATGCAATTAATCCATAACTATGCAAACGTTTAGGTTGTTTGCAGAAAAATAAAAAATACTATAAAAAACGTAGTTTTTTAAGGATTGTATTTGGAGAAAGCTACAATATACGGTTTATGGATAGTAAAATTAAAAGCACTGCATTGGAGTAGAATCCCAATAAGCCGGCTTTGTAATCGCTATCTTCCCGAATTCTCAGCAAAAAAAGTTTCAAAACAACCCCTGTCTTGCATAGTTACAAAACATTGTTTTTTGTCTTTGCCGCCAAAAGCAATATTGGTAGGTTTTTTCCCTTTTAATGTGATTTCCCTGAGTATTTTTCCTTCAGGAGATAAGACAACAACGGTACCTTTATCATAGCGGCAAACATATAAATTGCCTTTTATATCGCATCGCATGCCGTCCATGCCAAAATCTGTAAAAGAAATGAGTAACTTTTTGTTGCTTACCGTTCCGTCTGAATGAATATCATATTGCCAAATATTGCGTTGTATAGATTCGTTTACATAGAGTTTTTTACCGTCAGGACTCACCTCAATGCCATTGGTAGTTCCCATATTTTTTTCTAGGAGTATAAATTTATGGTTTTTAATGAGCCATAAGTTTCCGGTTTTTTCTTTCCAATTCGGGTCGCTGGCATAAAGGGTTCCATTTGGCGCTATGGCAATGTCATTGGGTTGGTTTAGGGTCGAATCATGGGCGTATACAACAGCTTTTGTAGTTCCTTGGCCAATGAGTAAAATATTGTGTTTTGCATAATCTGCAATGTACATATTATCCAATTTGTCAAATCGGATGCCATTGCCAATACTTCCTTCAGGCAATGTGGCGAATAGCGAAGGCCTTCCGTAAGCATCTACAATACCAATAGTACCTTCATTTTGAAAATTAACAGCATAGAGATTGCCACGGCTATCAACAGCAGGGCCTTCAATGCCTTTGGTAAATAAAAACTCTTGGGTAAAGTCGGTACTTGTATTTTTAAGGTCTAAAGATTTACAAGAAAGTACTGAAATACCGATTATAAGTACCATTATTGTTTTTAAAATGTTCATTGTTGGAGTTTATAAATATTTAATTTTTTTAATAATGATAAAATACCCTTTTTTCCTTCGGGGATTTATCCTTCCGTCATCGTTTATGGCGAGGCACTTTCCCTCTCAGGGGAAGGAGTGTGTGAGTTGTAAATTAATTATTCATCAAAGCTAAAAGGTTTTTTGCCTACTCTCTTTTCAAGGTTTGTTCGGTCAATAATTAATTCTCGCCCCATGGCTTGCCCGTTTCTATATGTTTGGGTTCGTAGTTTTAAATCGCCTTTAGGAATTTCAAAAGCCCCGGTATATTTTGTGCCGAATTTTGTAGGATAGGTATTATTAACGGTATAATATATTGTTGCATTCGGAATATTATTTTTTAATTCGCACATCAGTTTATCATCTTTTTTAAAGACATAAACAATGGGGTCATAAACGGCTTTACAAATATTCGTATTATGGGCATCAAACTTTTTGAAATGAGTTTCGGTACGGTTGATAAAACTTTTCCAGTTTTTATTGGCAGCAGGGCTCCATACAGATTCGGCAATAGCGAATGCCCTTGGATAGGTCATATAAAAAGCAAATGGCATGGTGGGTACTGCCTCTGTCCATAAGTTTGCTTGGCCTCCCAAGATGTATTTAGGGTCAACACCTTCGGGTACCGGTTCAAAGGTATATGTTTTTTCAAGGCTTAAACTGGCATAAATTTTATTTTCTACGGTTTCATCTCCTTGCATATAATCTAAATAGGCATACGTTGTTGGAGACATTACCACTTCGTGGTTCATTTTTGCCGCAGCAATACCGCCTTTCATCCCTCGCCAACTCATTACGGCCGCGCCGTCAGCAAGGCCGCCTTCTAAAATTTCATCCCATCCTATGGTTTTTTTTCCTTTACTGCTGATAATTTTTTCAACGCGTTTTACGAAATAACTTTGAAGCTCATGGGTATCTTTTATGTTGTGTTTTTTCATAAATTTTTGCACTTCTTTATTTTCTTTCCAATATCCGTGATAGGCTTCATCACCGCCCATATGAATATAGGTTCCTGGAAATAGCTGTGCCACTTCGGTAAAGACCTTATCAATAAAATCATACACTTTTTCGTCTGTGGGGTTTAGTGTATTTTCGATGGTCATTTTAAATTTACCATTGCCAAACCATTCAGAAAATTTAGTACCCGGCGCTACATATTTGGGTTCTTTTTTTACAGACAACTCCGGATAAGCCGCCAATGCCGCCATACTGTGCCCTGGCATATCTATCTCAGGGACAATGGTAATATTTCTGTCTTGGGCATAACGTACAATATCTTTAATTTGCTCTTGGGTATAAAATCCGCCATAAGTAGGTTTTTCACCGGCTTGTGGTGGTGTTCTATGTTTTCCGAAGCGGCCATATCTTTCTACCCTCCAAGCACCTACTTCGGTAAGTTTGGGTAGCGATTTTATTTCAATACGCCATCCTTGGTCATCGGTTAAATGCCAGTGCAATACATTGAGTTTGTAATCAGACATTTGGTCAATATACGTTTTTACTTCGTCAACTGTAAAGAAATGGCGGCTTACATCTAACATCAATCCTCTCCATCCGAACCTCGGGTAATCAGTAATAGTACATCCCGTTATTTTTATGGGGTTTTCTTTATTCGTATCTAACGGAAATAATTGCTTTAAGGTTTGGATACCATTAAAAATACCTGCGGCTTTATTGGCAGTGAGATGAATCATGTCATTTGTAACAATTAAGGTATAACCTTCGCTTGCTA
>DRQI01000412.1 GCA_011330545.1 Flavobacteriia bacterium | reverse complement strand
GAGGTACCGAAGGCAATTGGCAATTTATGATTAAAGACCGTATTTTACTTTGTATTACGGATGAAAACCATAATAGGATGCGCATCATTTCGCCTATTATTGAGCAAAAAAAATTGGCATATACCGATTTATTAAAATTAATGGAAGCGAATTTTCATACAGCCTTAGATGTTAAATATGCCATTTCTGATGATATTTTGTGGTCGGTATTTATCCATCCGTTAAAAGAATTGAGTAAGGACGAGGCTTTGAGTGCTATCAATCAGGTTTATACGGCAGCAGAATCTTATGGCACAACTTATCACAGTACAAACTTGACATTTCCTGATAAGCAAAAAGAAGAGGCGCAACAAAAACGAAAGAAAAAGTTATAGCGCGACAGGTTGGTATAATATGATAGTTGTTTGGCGATATTCTTATAAATAGGGTAGTTTGTTAATTTTCAAACCCGAAGCCCAGAACTTTTATGCTCCTTCAATAATCAGTTTTAATAGTATTGTCAAAAGGTATTTTGAATTGATAGATAATGTCTTCGTCTAGTTTTCCGTCAAGTACATCTAACCCATAGACTATTTTTTTAGGGTCGTCATAGACAAAGGTACCGAAAAGGCGGTCCCAAATAGAAAAAATATTCCCAAAATTGGTATCTGTCCACGGCCTTTCAAAATGATGGTGGAATTTGTGGGTATTTGGCGTAATAAAAATATAACTCAATGTTTTATCTAAGCCTAAGGGCATGTGTACATTGGCATGTGTAACATAGGTAAAGAAAATGGTCAATATCCTGTAAAATATATAAAATGCCAATGGTGCCCCTAATAATAGTACGGCAAGCAAAGCGAAAATTTCCCTAAAAATATAATCGCCCGGATGATGTCGGGTGCCTGTGGTGGCATCTACTTTAGTATCACTGTGGTGTATCATGTGAAATTTCCACATCCATTTTATTTTATGTAACAGGTAATGCACCACGTATTGAGCCACAAAATCTAAGAAGAGTAAGGCAATTAGCAATTCTGCCCATACGGGTAAGTCTATCATGTGTAAAAGCCCGATTTTATGCACGGTGATATAGTTAAAAACACTTAGGGTAGCAATGCCAAAAAGAATATTGATAATCAGCGTAGTTGTTAAAAAGAGGATGTTTACCCCGGCGTGTTTCCATTTTTTATAGGTGTATTGAAACAAAGGGAAACTGCCTTCGAGGGCCCAACTGAAAGAGAGGCATATAATAATCCAAATTAATTTTTGCCAAGACGGCATTTGTTCAAAAAAGATTAAGAAATTTTCCAAGATAACGTAGGGTTCTGTTTCTACAAATGTAATGAGATATAATTAAAAATAAAAACCTGCCGAATAATGGGCAGGTTTTCAATACTCTTATGAAAAAATAGAATTATTTAGTTGCTTTCTGTTTCAACAATGCAATTTTTATAACTTCTTTCATAGAATCTACATAATGAAACGTAAGCCCTTTTAGGTATTGAGGCTTGATTTCATCGATATCTTTCTTATTGTCTTTGCACAAAATAATTTCTTTGATATTGGCCCTTTTGGCAGCGAGTATTTTTTCTTGAATGCCACCCACAGGCAGTACTTTGCCGCGTAATGTAATCTCACCGGTCATAGCGAGTTTTGATTTTACTTTACGCCCGGTAAATGCTGATACCAACGATGTTAGCATCGTAATACCGGCACTGGGCCCGTCTTTTGGCGTGGCACCTTCGGGCACGTGTATGTGTACGTTTTTTTTCTCTAAGTCATCACTGTTAATGCCAAATTCTTCGGCATTGGCTTTGATAAATTCCATGGCTATGGTAGCCGATTCTTTCATTACCTTACCGAGGTTTCCGGTAATACTTAAATTTCCTTTTCCTTTTGACAGGATAGATTCAATAAAGAGGATATCGCCACCTACGCTGGTCCATGCCAAGCCGGTTACCACTCCGGGAACATCGTTATTTTCATATTTATCACGCTCTAAACGCGGTACTCCCAGAATTTTTACAATATCGTCATTAGAAATTTTAGTATTGTATTCTTCATTCATGGCAATTGACTTTGCTGCATAGCGCACTATTTTGGCAATTTTTTTGTCTAAGCCCCTTACGCCCGATTCGCGGGTATAGCCTTCTATAATTTTTTCCAGTTGCCGTTTGCCTATTTGCAGGTCTTTTGAGGTCAAGCCATGGGCTTTTAATTGCTTGGGCAACAGGTGTTTTCTGGCAATCTCAATTTTTTCCTCAATAATATAACCGCTTACATTAATAATTTCCATACGGTCGCGCAAAGCCCACGGAATGGTAGAAAGATTATTGGCAGTAGCAATAAACAACACTTTAGAAAGGTCGTATCCCACTTCTAAATAATTATCATAAAAAGAAGTATTTTGCTCGGGGTCTAATACTTCTAACATAGCAGAAGAAGGGTCTCCACTGTGGCTACTTGACAATTTGTCAATTTCATCCAGTACAAAAACAGGATTAGAGGTGCCGGCTTTTTTGATATTCTGAATGATTCTTCCGGGCATTGCACCGATATACGTTTTTCTATGGCCGCGTATTTCGGCTTCATCGCGTAAGCCACCTAATGACATACGGATGTATTTTCTACCCAATGACTCGGCAATAGATTTGCCCAAAGACGTTTTACCAACTCCGGGAGGGCCATACAAACATATAATGGGCGATTTCATATCACCTTTTAATTTTAACACAGCCAAATGCTCTATAATACGTTCTTTTACTTTGTCTAAGCCAAAATGGTCTCTATCCAATATTTTTTGGGCACGTTTTAAATCGAATTTATCGTTGGAGTATTCGCCCCAAGGCAATTCTAGTAAAAGGTCTAAATAATTGCGTTGTACCGAATATTCAGCTACTTGCGGATTCATGCGTTGCAACCGGCCTAATTCTTTATCAAAAACGTCAGCAATTTCTTTACTCCATTTTTTCTTTTTGGCTTTCGCCTTCATTTCTTGAATCTCTTCGTCATACGATACGCCACCCAATTCTTCTTGAATGGTTTTCATTTGCTGATGTAAGTAATACTCGCGTTGTTGTTGGTCCATGTCTTCACGAACCTTAGAATGGATTACGTTTTTAAGCTCTAGGCGCTGCAATTCGGTATCCATTCTCTTTAATGTTGCTAATGCCCTGTCTTTTAGATTATTGATATTTAGTAATTCTTGTTTTTCTTCAACTTCTAAATTCATATTTGAAGAAACAAAATTCACTAAAAATGAATTGCTCTGAATATTTTTTATCGCGAAAGTTGCTTCGGTAGGAAGGTTGGGATTTTCTTTGATAATCCGTATGGCCAAGTCTCTAATAGAATCAATAATTGCCGTAAATTCAGTATCCTTTTCATCGGGATAGTCTTCTACCATTTCTTTGGCCGTTGCTTTGATATAGGGCTCGGTTTGTAAAAATTCGCCAACTTCAAAGCGTTTTTTTCCTTGTATAACTACCATGGTATTGCCATCGGGCATTTTAAGCATGCGCAATATTCGGGCTACGGTACCAATGGTATAGATATCTTTTTTAGCGGGGTTTTCAACACTTTCGTTGTTTTGTGCTACTACGCCGATGGTTTTATTGCCGGCATTGGCTTCTTTTAGCAGTTTAATAGATTGGTCTCTGCCCGCCGTGATTGGAATGACGACACCGGGAAATAATACGGTATTCCGCAAGGGTAAGATGGGTAATACTTCGGGTACATCTTCATTCTTAATTTCTTCCTCGTCCTCCGGAGTCATTAAAGGAATTAATTCTGCCTCCTCATCTAATATATGTTGGAGTGACAAACTGTCAATATTTAAAAATTTAGGGTTGCTCATAAGTTAATATAGGTCAATATGACATTAAACGTTCTTTTCAATAAAATCATATACAATTCAAAAATAAATAATAACCTGATAATCAGCTAATTATTTATGATAAATTATATTTCTTACTAGTAAAGTCCAATAGTTGTGCCAAGGCTGCCTTATCTGGTGTTTTTTACGAGTTTTATATCTTTCGGCAGGCATCAACATTCAGAGTTTAAAATTGAAACCCGTATCCTGTTATTTCAGTACTGAATATTGAGACCCTAAGTATCCGAGTATCCCGGTATCCAACCCTCCCACATAAAACCGTCAAATCAGCACCTATCAAATAATAAATTGTAATTTTAATTTCTAAAAGTGTAACAGATGTATTTCTAAGTTGTCTTTCTAACAGAAACGATTCATTGCATACAAAAAATCAACATATCAACAACCTTTTGAGGCACTGTAAAAATGGAAAACAAAGTGCTCAATTCGAAATCTATAAGTTGTATTATAAAGCAATGTATAACACGGCATTTAGGATTTTAAAAAACAGCTTTGAAGCTGAAGATGTAATGCAAGAATCGTTTCTGGTTGCATTTACAAAATTGGGCACTTTTAAAGGAGAAGTAACATTTGGTTCATGGTTGAAAAGAATAGTAATTAATAAAAGTATCACCCAATTGCGAAAGAATAATAAATATGAAGAAGTGTCATTAGATGTGGTGCCTGAAGCTAGTGAAGAAAGTATTGATAAAAGTGAATATACAATGTTAAAAGCCACAGACATCTGCAATACTATTAATCAGTTAAAAGACAATTATAGAGTGGCACTTACGCTAAATTTAATCGAAGGATATGATTCTGAAGAGATTGCTGAAATTATGCATATTACCTATCAAAATAGCAGGACAACAATTTCTAGGGCAAAGAATAAATTACGACAACTATTAGCAGTACATTATGAAAGATAGCTTAGAACAACGGTGTAGTGAACTCAGCGGAAAATTTGATACCGAAGAACCCGGCATAGGGCATTTTGACAGGTTTAAAGTAAAGCTGGCCATGCAAGCACAAAAAGCACCGAAGCAAAAGCAAAAAACATGGGCATGGATTACTATTGCTGCATCAATTGCATTGCTTTTTGGAGTTTGGCTAGGCAATTATTCTGCCAAACCGGGCTTAGAATTAGCCGATGTTTCACCTAAAATGGAAGAAACCCAAAGTTTTTTTATGGCCACCATACAGCAAGAAATAGAACAAATAAATCTAGAGCGCAATGCAGATAACCAACAGATTATTGAAGATGCCTTTGGGCAACTTAAAAAATTAGAAGAAAATTATACAAAATTAACCGTAGAACTTGACAATAGCGGAAAAGACAAACGTATCATTTACGCTATGATTGCCAACTTTCAACAACGCATAGACGTATTACAATCTTTATTACAACAATTAGAGGAAATCAAAAAATTAAAAAACAACAGTAATGATGAAAAAATTACCTAAACTAATAGTAGCCTTATTATTTATACCCTTACTGGTACAGGCCACCACAATAAAGAGGTATAAATATGAAAAGATAAAAAAAATAAAACGCGAGTTTAATGTAAATGCCGATGCTTTATTAAAAATAAACAATCGATATGGCAATGTAGACGTAATCTCTTGGGATGGCGACCGGATAATTATCGAAGTGACAATTACCGTAAAAGGCAATGATGAAGACAAGGTAGTAAGGCGTTTAGAAACCATTGATGTCAATTTTGATGCAAGTAGCAGTTTTGTATCGGCAAAAACAATTATTGAGAAAAGATCGTCTACATGGTCATGGAGTTGGGGGCGAAAAAGCAATGTAAACTACCAAATTGATTATAAAGTAAAAGTACCCATCACCAATAATGTAAATTTAATGAACGATTATGGCAATATATCATTAAATGAACTCAAAGGTGATGCCTCTATCAATTGTGATTATGGTAATATTAATGCCGGCGATTTACTCAGTGCCAATAACAAAATTAATTTAGATTATGGCAATGCCAACATAGCATTTATTAAAGGTGGTACCGTAAATGTCGACTATTCAAAATTTACCATTGAAGAAGCCAATACCATTCACTTAAATGCCGATTATACGACGTCGGTTTTTGAAAAAATTAAATCATTAGACTATACTTGCGATTACGGCAGCCTAAAAGTAAGTAATGGCGTGGTTATTGTCGGCAATGGCGATTATCTGACAACCCGATTGGGTACCATTTCAAAAAAAGTAGACATTACTTCAGATTATGGCTCCATTAGAATTGAAAATTTAAAAGAAGGGTTTGACTCAGTTGATATTAATGGCGATTACTGCGGTATTAAAATAGGAGTGCCAGATGCCCCTTTTAATTTTATCATAAAATTGAGCTATGGAAGTTTTAAACGCGACCAAGAAAATTTTGAATATATAAAACAAATCATCAAATCATCTTCTAAATATTACGAAGGTTATTTTAAAGCACAACAGGCCGGGGCTACCATTAAAATAGATTCAGATTATGGAAGCGTTACCTTTTACTAATACTATTTAACCAATCACAAAAGAACTATTATGAAAAAACTAAT
>DRQI01000411.1 GCA_011330545.1 Flavobacteriia bacterium | reverse complement strand
TATTCCAACGAATAATACTTAATTTCTTTTTTATCCAAAAAATAACGTTGTTGAGCCAATCGCCTTTTATAATCTTTAAGGTTTAAGTTTTCTTTGCTCGTCCATCCCAATTCAGCATACCCTATCAATCTGGGATAAGCCAAATATTCTAGAGATTGGCTATCAAAAATAGTTTCTGACCAAAGGGGTGCTTCTATTCCTAAAATATTCTCTTTGGGCAGGCCTTTGATATAATTTTCAGGAATCCATTGATACGCCGTATCTACCGGAATATATGCCGCCCAATGCAACCCGTATGTAGAATGCTTGTCGTACTGCATATCTAAATAGGCTTTTTTTGCCGGCGATACTATTACTTTCATTCCGTTTTTTGCCGCTTTCAACGCATTTTCAGGAGTATTCCAATATTGTGCAATGCTTGTTGAATCAATTTC
Source organism: Flavobacteriia bacterium (assembly GCA_011330545.1). Classification (GTDB taxonomy): domain Bacteria; phylum Bacteroidota; class Bacteroidia; order Flavobacteriales; family Flavobacteriaceae; genus Aureibaculum. The sequence goes on along the minus strand of DRQI01000411.1, from coordinate 6,105 downwards.
GGCTTGTGTAATTTCATCCCATCCAATCATAATTTTACCGTTTTTCTGAACAATTTTTTCAACCTTTTCTACAAAATAGACATAGTCTTTTTTGGGAGTCACATGGCTTTCGTCACCACCGATATGAAAATACGGGCCGGGAGTAATGGCAGCAATTTCTCTTACCACATCGTCAATAAAGGTATATACCACCTTTTTATGGGCGTCAAAAGTGCTAAAGCCAACTTCGGTGCCTATATATCTTTTGGGCGTTTTTCCGTTACCATTTAATTCAGGATAGGAAAAAGAAGCCGCATTGGTATGCCCCGGCATGTCTACTTCAGGAATTACCGTTATATATCTCTCAGCAGCATAAGCCACCAATTCTTTATAGTCATCTTGGGTATAAAAACCGCCGTTGCCACCGCCAACTTCACTGGTACCGCCAACTTCGGTTAATTTAGGCCACGATTTGATTTCTATACGCCATCCTTGGTCATCGGTTAAATGCAAATGCAATACATTTATTTTATAATAAGCCAAAATATCTAGTTGTTTTTTCACTTCGTCAACACTAAAAAAATGACGTGCCACATCTAACATAAACCCCCTATATCCAAAAGTAGGCCGGTCAAAAATCGTTCCGGTGGGCAGCAGCCACATTTTATGATTTGCCAAGGTATCATTAGCGGTTTGGGGAATTAACTGGCGTATGGTTTGAACCGCCCTAAAGGCACCTTCAGCCGTTGCAGCTTCTAAGAGCAAAGAATCGTTAGAAATTGTTAATTGATAACTCTCTTTATCTTTTACTGTATTGCCAGCCCCTTTTCTGATAAAAATAACCTTATCCGCTTTGATATTCTGATTTACAGGAAGTACCAATGCTGTTTGTTCTTCTATTTTTTTTGAAAGGTAGGTTCCGATGGTATTAAAATCTGCTGTTTGAATCACCGTGTTTTTATCCAACCCGAAAGCACTATGGGTAGCTTCTATGGTTTGGGGTTTCGGAATCAGGGCCGCCGCAGTCAAGTCGGTTTGAGGAAAAATAATTTCTTTGGCCGGTTGTTGGCAAGCCTGAATACTTAGTATCCCTAAAAATACTAAGAGAAGATTTTTTAAAACAATTCTAAATTTAGCAACTTCCATAAGTTTGTGTTTTAGTTATCCAATAATACTTTGATTTTTTTAACTGTCAAAAACATTTAGCCAAACGGCAGTTATCAGAATATAAAATACACAAATTACCACTTCTTTTAACTAGAAATTATAGTTTTTTAAAAAAGAGCCGCTCCGTAAATTTCTATAGGTAAAGATATGTGCCTAGTTTTATCATAAATGCAAAACCACTACCTTTGCCCTATGCGAATAGATATCATTACTGTTTCACCGGAGTTGATTAAGAGTCCGTTTGAACACTCCATCATAAAAAGGGCCATTGACAAAAAATTGGTAAGTATCCATTTTCACAACCTTCGTGATTATGCCGTAAACAATTACGGTAAAATTGACGATGCCCCATTTGGCGGTGGTGCCGGAATGGTATTGATGATTGAGCCCATTGAAAAGTGTATCGGCCGGCTAAAAGCCAAAAGAGGCTATGACGAGGTAATCTATATGACCCCGGATGCCACGATACTGCATCAACAAACTGCCAATGAACTTTCGCTAAAAGAAAATATTATCATTCTTTGCGGTCATTATAAAGGTATAGACCAACGTGTAAGGGAGCTGTATATCACCAAAGAAATTTCTATAGGCGACTATGTATTGAGTGGTGGCGAATTGGCAGCTGCCGTATTGTGTGATAGTATAATTCGATTGATTCCCGGAGTATTGGGAGACGAAACTTCTGCGTTGACAGATTCATTTCAAGATGGGCTATTGGCCCCTCCTGTATATACCCGCCCGTCTAACTATCACAACCATAAGGTACCTGATGTTTTATTATCTGGCAATTTTAAAAAAATTGATGAATGGCGACATCAAAAAGCCTTGGAGAGAACCCAAGCCATCCGCCCTGATTTACTAAAAGGCAACTAACTGTAAACAAGAGGTATTGGCACTGTTAAACACCTATTTATAAAAAACATATTTGACAGATTAATAAAGTAGCTATCAACTCTTTGCAAAAAAATAAGCGCCTTTTTGTAACCTAGAAAAATAATTTGAATGCTTTTATTTTTCTTCAAAAACTTTTTATTACATTTGCACACTCAAAATTAACCTCTGACGAAAATCGTGAATGTTGATTTATGAAAAATCATTAAAATTATAAAAATGGGAGATTTAGTAAAGTTTGTACAAGATGAATTTGTAGCAAAAAAAGAAATTCCTAATTTTTCTGCCGGTGATACTATTACCGTATATTACGAAATTAAAGAAGGTGAAAAAAAACGTACTCAGTTTTTCAAAGGTGTTGTGATACAACGAAGGGGCTCAGGAGCTACGGAAACCTTTACCATCAAAAAAATGTCGGGTACCATTGGCGTTGAACGTATTTTTCCAATTAACTTACCGGCAATTCAAAAAATTGAATTGAACAGAAAAGGCAAAGTGAGAAGGGCGAGAATTTACTATTTCAGAAACCTTACCGGTAAAAAAGCAAGAATTAAAGAAACAAGGGCATAATCTTATTGCCGTATAAAATAGTACAAACCCTATTTCAAGAAAAGAAATAGGGTTTTTATATTAACAATTGTTTATAAACCCTATTCATATCTTCTTAATAACTTCAAAGCAAATTATTTGTTTTTTGCAACAGGCTCTTCTTATCTTTGTACAAGAAATGAACAAGAGGGTTAGCAGTTTAGTGCGCCTAAGAGGAAATTTCGATTGAATCGGAAGCAAACTAAACATACACGATTGTAATTTCTAAGAAGAACGTTCTTTTTGTTTTTAAGAGTTGTATATATAGCCAAGTGTTTAGCATGAATAATTGGAAGTATTAAAAAACGATTAAAAACAGATTTAAAATATCTTTGGTAGAAGTAAGAAAGAGTAGCTTCCGTTATTATTTTAAGCTCCTATAAAGATATTTTAAAGAAAGGTTTAGCAAAGGATACTGTTTTAACAAATGGTAAATTGTAGTTATGAAAGTAATTTGCAAACTTGTGCTAAACGTTTCAGCTAAAAGCCATGATAGAAAGCAATTTCTATTATGGCTTTAGTTTTTAATAAGAAATCTTACTTATTAACAATTGTTAATAACTTATGTTAAAAAACTGTTGGCAAGTTGATTAGCTAAAAACCCCTACTTATTTCTTTATAGTGTATTTTTACAACCATTGTAATCTAAATATAAATTTTTCCCCTTTGTAGTTTGCTATGAAATTGAAGATTTACTATGAGCATATTTAGATTCAAGATTATATTGTTCTTTAATAATTTCATAATCAGTGTTTAGCGCACAATTCCTTAATGATAAAAATTACTTATTGAGAACAATACCCCGAAAGCACCTTACAACCATAAGGTGCTTTTTTTATGCCCTATTTGTAAAACTCCGATACCTTTTATTGAGAGGCGGCTCTACCATCAAAAAACCTGATTTTTTTTAAAAAACCATAAGGTCTTTAATTAAAAAATCGAGTATTAATTCGTAAATTTGTAAGCCTTTGCCTCAAGAAGGCATTTCAAAATTAATCCATAGAAAAAATATATACAGATGTCAAAAAAAGCGACTATAATTTATACAAAAACAGATGAAGCCCCGGCTTTAGCAACCCGTTCTTTTTTACCCATAGTACAAGCATTTACCAAATCTTCAGAAATTGGCTTAGAAACCAAAGATATTTCATTGGCTGCTAGAATTTTAGCAACTTTCCCAGATTTTTTAACCGATGAACAGCAAGTGTCAGATGCACTTGCCGAATTGGGGGAGCTCGTAAAAAAACCCGAAGCCAATATCATCAAACTCCCCAATATCAGCGCTTCCATTCCACAATTAAAAACCGCCATAAAAGAATTGCAAGCAAAAGGGTACCAACTCCCCGATTATCCTGATGAACCTCAAAATGATGCCGAAAAAATCATCAAACAACGTTATAATAAAATAAAAGGCAGTGCCGTAAACCCCGTTATCCGCGAAGGTAATTCAGACCGCAGGGCACCTAAAGCCGTAAAAAATTATGCCAAAAAAAATCCCCATACGATGGGCTCCTGGAGTGCCGACTCAAAAACACATGTTGCTACGATGACGGCCGGTGATTTTTTCCACAATGAAAAATCAGTTACCCTTGGCCACGCTACCAATGCTACCATAGAACATATTGATACGCAAGGCAAGCGTACCGTTTTAAAAGAAAACACTCCACTATTGGCCGGTGAAATTATCGATGCCACCGTAATGAGTAAAAAAGCATTGTTACAGTTCCTTAAAGAACAAATAGCCGATGCCAAAGCTAAAGGTGTTTTGTTTTCATTGCACCTGAAAGCCACTATGATGAAAGTCTCTGACCCTATTATTTTTGGGCATGCCGTACGCGTATTTTTTGAACCTGTTTTTAAGAAACACGAAGCCCTTTTAGATGAAATTGGCGTGGATGTAAATAACGGTTTTGGAAATTTATTGGCAAAACTTCAAAAATTGCCCGAAGCCAAACGCAAAGAAATTGAAAAAGATATTGCAGATGCTTTCCAACAAGGCCCTGCTGTGGCCATGGTAAATTCAGATAAAGGCATTACCAACCTTCATGTTCCTAGCGATGTAATTATTGATGCATCAATGCCGGCCATGATTCGTACTTCCGGAAAAATGTGGAATGCCAAAGGCGAACTTCAAGATACCAAAGCTGTGATTCCGGATAGTTCGTATGCCGGAATTTATCAAGTTACCATTGATTTCTGTAAAAAAAATGGGGCTTTTGACCCAAGAACGATGGGAACCGTTCCTAATGTCGGATTAATGGCACAAAAAGCCGAAGAGTACGGTTCACATGATAAAACTTTTGAAATAGCCTCAAACGGTACGGTAAATATTGTTGATGATTCAGGAAACATCTTACTGTCACATACCGTAGAAAAAGGCGATATTTGGAGGATGTGCCAAGCCAAAGATGCCCCTATCAAAGATTGGGTAAAATTAGCGGTAAGCAGGGCGAGAGCCACAAAAATGCCAACCGTATTTTGGTTGGATAAAAATAGGGCACACGATGCGCAATTGATTAAAAAAGTAAATGCATATTTGCCTGATTTTGATATTGAAGGTTTAGATATTAAAATTTTATCTCCTGAAGAAGCCACTCAATTTACATTAGAACGCGTTAAAAAAGGCGAAGATACCATTTCGGTAACAGGAAATGTGCTGCGTGATTATCTAACAGACCTCTTCCCTATTTTAGAATTAGGTACCAGCGCCAAAATGCTTTCTATTGTTCCGCTGATGAATGGTGGAGGCCTCTTTGAAACAGGTGCCGGAGGTTCAGCGCCAAAACACGTACAACAATTCTTGGCAGAAAATCATTTGCGTTGGGATTCGTTGGGTGAATTTTTAGCCTTAGCCGTTTCCCTTGAATTTTTCGGTGAAAAAAATAAAAACCCAAAAGCAATAATACTTTCAGATGCCTTAGACGATGCCACCGATAAATTATTGGATACTAATAAATCCCCATCGCGAAAAGTAAACGAACTCGACAATAGAGGCAGCCATTTTTACTTAGCCTTGTATTGGGCACAAGCCTTGGCGAATCAAAATAAAGACGTTTCGTTGCAAACGATATTCAGTGATCTTGCTACAAAACTTAAAACAAATGAGGCTACGATTATCGAAGAATTGAATTCAGTACAAGGCAAACCCGTAGACATTGGAGGGTATTATAAGCCCGATGAAGAACTTGTCACAAAAGCTATGCGGCCTAGTAATACATTCAATAGTATTCTAAAATCAGTATAGACAATAAAGTATTGATACGTAATAATAAAGAGGCCGTCTCAGCATTATATAAGACGGCCTCTTTTCTTATAAATAAGAATTTATTTTACCATGGTAACCACGCGTTGTGGCAGTGGTGCTTCATATCCGGCTGCGCCTAGCGCTTCTACAATTTTTTGCCTTGTATCCCAGTAAACATCCCAATAAGTATCACAATTGGTATAGGGTAGCGCCAATAACTCTACACTATTCAAACC